>JBEBHT010000003.1:0-35197 GCA_040081135.1 Lacibacter sp.
AAACCATTGCAAACCTTTGCTGCGGAAAAGAAATAAAAAAATAAAAAAGAGAGAGTTGTTCAAAATAAATATTTCCCTAACTTGTGCCACCCGGTATGAGGGAATGGTTTGATTTTTTGAAATTTCTTTTCATAGAATTGTACCAGGCGAATAAAGAATAAACTTACAAATTTAAAAAAAACCAAAAAATCAATTGTCATGGCTGAAACTAAACCTACAGCAGCAAAAGCTGCCTCTTCAGTTCAAGCGAAACAGAGTTCGAACATTATTTCATGGATTGCTCCAATTGCATGTATTATTGCCGGGTATGCTTTCTGGCGTTTTGTTATGGGTAACCCAAGTGGTTTTTCTGAACCTGCAACAGAAGGTTGGTTCTGGCCAAAACATCATAAGCCAATTGGTGCGTTGAATGCCATTTATGAAGGCGGTATTATTGTACCCTTATTGATTGGATTGTTCCTGATGGTGGTTGTATTTTCTATTGAGCGTTTTCTTACCATCAGCAAAGCAATGGGTTCTGCTAACGTAACTGACTTTATCCGTAAAGTACAGTATCATCTTGCTAATAAAAATCTGGATGCTGCTTTAGCTGAGTGCGATAAGCAAAAAGGTTCTGTTGCAAATGTGATGAAAGCAGGTTTGAAAAAATACCGTGAAATGACTGAGACAAGCAACCTGGATACAGAACAGAAAGTTGCCGGCATTCAAAAAGAAGTGGAAGAAGCAACCGCACTCGAACTTCCTATGCTGTCAAAAAACCTTGTATTCTTATCAACCATTACTTCCGTTGCAACATTAATTGCCTTGTTGGGAACTGTATTGGGTATGATCCGTTCATTCTCTGCCCTCGGTAAAGAAGGTGGTGGCGGTGATGCCGGTGCACTGGCGATTGGTATCTCTGAAGCCTTGTATAATACAGCATTGGGTATTGGTACATCATCAATTGCGATGGTTATGTACAACGTGTTTACAACAAAAATTGACTCAATTACCTACGGTATTGATGAAACAAGTTTTACATTGACTCAAAGTTTTGCTTCTCAGTATAAATAATACAGGTTGTTATTAACACAACTTGTGGAATTCAGCTGAAATTGAATCTCTAAATCAAAACTTTCAAAGTAATGTCCAAACTCAATAAAATAGCCAGGAAAAGTACGTGGGTGGATATGACAGCCTTTGTGGATGTGTCGTTCCTGATCCTTACATTCTTTATGCTGGCAACGAAATTCAAGCCACCTGAAGTCATCAAGATTGACAATCCAAAGTCGGTTTCATCTGATAAAGTTGACGATAAGGATGTGTTTAAAGTATCATTTGATAACGAAGGAAGGGTGTTTATAAGCTTCAGCTCTGATAAAGAAGGGAAAGCAAAAGCACAGACAACCGCAGAAGTGCTGAGCCGTCAGAAAGGATTAGGATTAACCCCTGCCGAAATCTCCACCTTTATTAAGTTTTCTGTTGGTGGAATCGGTGTTCCGGTAGAGAAACTAAAAAGTTTCTTAGCCTTAAGTGATGAGGAATATAAAAGATATAAACAAGAGGGTATTCCTGTTGCTGATACTTTAAATAATCAGTTGGACTCATATATTAATGCATTACTTACAGGTACAGGCGGCCGCAAGCCAGCCAATGTGATGTTAAACGGTGATAACGGAACAAAATATCCTTACTTTAAAAATGTACTGGCTGCATTTAAGAAGAACGGTATTTTCTCCTTTAAACTGATTACGTCTCTGGAAGGTGTACCAAGCGGTACGCCACTGTATAAAAAGCAGAATACACCGGCGAAGTAAACCGAATTATTAATTATTAAATAACTGAACTATGGCAGCGATAGAAGAAGGTGGTGGTAGTCATAAGAAAGGCCCGGGGGTCAAGAAGCAGACCCGTAAAGATGCCAGGGTGGACATGACGCCCATGGTGGATCTTGGATTTTTGCTCATTACGTTCTTTATCTTCACTACAACTATTAACAGTCCCAAGGCGTTTAAACTCAACATTCCTGACGATTCTGCAAAGGATGAAGAGCAAACAGAAGCAAAAGCTTCGGGCGCTTTTACGGTTTTGTTAAGCAAGGATAACAATGTATTTTATTACGAAGGTCAGTTGGCATCTGATGGATCCAACTTCAAATCTTCTAATTTTAAAGAGATCCGTGCTGAAATAATGAAGAAAAAGGCAAATACACCCGAAAAAGACCTCGTGGTAATTATTAAACCCGATGAAACTTCGGTGTATAAAAACGTAGTGGACATGCTGGATGAGATGCAGATTGCAGATATCAAACGATATGCAGTAGTAGATATTTTTCCAGGCGAAGTTGAGCTGATTAAAGCAACTCAGGGAAGTGCTCCCCCCGCAGGAAAATAGTTTATGGAAAATTAAAGAGCATGCATCTAATTCTAAACACAACTGTTAATTATGGACGTAAATAAAATTTTAAGCTCCGATTTTCTTGATATCCTGTTCGAGGGCAGGAACAAGGAGTACGGTGCTTATGAACTCAGAAGAAATTATGAGAAGAGGTTAACAACCGCTTTACTTGTAACTGCCGGGGTGGCACTTCTTATTTTCCTCATTGTAATTGTAGGAAGAAGTGTTGGTACAGCAGATAAAAACAGAGTAAAAGCATTGGAAGTAAACCTTGCTCAAATTAAGCCGGAAGAGCAGCAGAAAATTGAGCCGCCTCCTCCGCCTCCTCCAAAGCAGGAGCCGCCAAAAATTGAAATCACCAAGTTTACTCCTCCAAAAATTGTGGAAGATGAAAAATTTGAGGAGAAGAACGAAGTGAAAGAACAGGAAGAAATTACCAACGTAGGTAAGATTGACCAGGAAGGTATCAAAGATCCTGAGGTGGTTAATCCTCCTAAAGTTGAACAGGAAACGAAAGTAGTGGAAGCACCCAAGGAAGACGAGAACCAGGTGTTTACAAAAGTGGAAGTAGAAGCACAGTTTCCTGGTGGTGAAGGAAAGTGGAACCAGTTTGTACAGCGTGAAGTGGAACGTCATATTGACGATTTAACTGATGACGGACAAGCAGGTACCTGTGAAGTTCAGTTTATCGTTGACAAAGAAGGAAATGTAAGTAATGTGGAAGCATTAACTATGAAAGGTTCTGTATTGGCCCGTATTGCACAGGATGCTATACGTAAAGGTCCAAAATGGATTCCTGCTATTCAGAATGGCCGCCAGGTAAAAGCATGGCGCCGTCAGAAAATTACGTTCCGTCTTCCAGACGAACAGCCTTAAGACCTTTATCAAGAAGGAATATACAAGCAACATCCCCATCAGATTTCTGGTGGGGATTTTTGTTGTCGCTTCACAATGCATGGGTTAATTTAATTGAATTATTCAGTATGGATTTTTTGTTTCCAGCCATCTCATTCAAAACAATTGTTATGAGCAGCATAGAAAACAAAAACGATAAGCGAACTTTACGGATTGATTTTGCACCAATGGTTGATCTTGGGTTTTTACTGATCACATTTTTTATTTACACCACAACAATGATGGAGCAAAAAGCATTTGGTTTAAATGTTCCTGATGATGGGCCTGGCACAGAATCTCCACTATCTGCAACTATTACACTAAAGATGAAAGAGAATGGAATGGTTGATTACCTGGAAGGAAATGAACAACACATTCTTGCGGAAGGAACTGCTTACCTGTATGGTAAGCCTTCTTTGCGGGAACATCTGTTAAATAAACGGCAACGTATCATCAGCCAGTTAGGCACAGATGAACAGTATACCGTCATCATTCAACCTTCTGCTACTACAAGCTATAAAGAAGTGGTTGATGTATTTGATGAAATGACGATCACTGATATTAAGAAATATGTACTGGTTGATGATAAAGCCAAACAGTAATGCTGTGTTTCAGCTGCATCGGGTTAAATTTGCAGCATGCTGGGAAAACTCACGGGATGGGATGATACAATTGTTGCGTTGGCTACTCCTCATGGTATTGGCGCTATTGGGGTGATACGTTTAAGCGGAAGCAAGTCAATTGATATTGTCAATCAATTGTTCCCGTCAAAAGAACTGCAGCAACAAAAGTCGCACACAATACATGTAGGGTTTTTAAAAGATGGAGAAAAGATACTGGATGAAGTGGTTATTTCATTGTTTAAAAATCCAAAAAGTTATACCGGCGAAGATGTAATTGAAATTTCCTGTCATGGGTCACCATTTATACAGGAGCAGGTAATCAATACCATTGTGAAGTATGGAGCAAGATTAGCTAAGCCCGGTGAGTTTACACAACGTGCATTCTTAAAAGGAAAACTGGATTTAACACAGGCTGAAGCAGTGGCTGACCTGATAGCAAGTAACACAGAAGCTTCGCAAAGAACAGCACTTCATAATATTCGTGGAGGGTTTTCTCTTGTCTTAAAAGAGCTGAGAGAGCAGCTCATTCAGTTTTCTGCATTGATTGAGCTCGAACTGGATTTTTCACAGGAAGATGTAGAGTTTGCGGACCGCACAAAATTCTATGCGCTGATTCATCACGCACAAAAAGTAACCAAAGATTTATTGCAGTCTTTTCAATTGGGGAATGTAATTAAGAATGGAGTAAGTGTTGCTATTGTTGGAAAACCAAATGCAGGCAAATCAACATTGCTGAATACACTGTTGAATGAGAACAGGGCAATTGTAAGTGAAATTGCAGGCACCACAAGAGATACCATTGAAGAAATTATTAATATCGACGGTATTTTATTTCGATTGATTGATACAGCAGGCATCAGGGAAAGTACAGATGAAATTGAAAGCATTGGTGTGGAAAGAAGTATGGAGAAGATGCTGATAGCCGATCTTGTTCTTTATCTGTTTGATGCAAATACTGAATCGCAGGCTGAACTTGAAACTGCCTTACTGCAGGTGCAGGGCCAGAACAAAAACTATATCGCTGTTGGAAATAAAGTTGATCTGCTGGGTGAAGAAACAGCACAGCAAAAATTTTCAGGTGATACGGTTTTATTTATTGCTGCAAAATCAAATAAGCATGTGAATGTATTGAAAGAACGATTGGCTGACAAAGTAGTGCAGGGAACCATTCATTCAGAAAATACAATTGTTACCAATGCCCGTCATTTTACTGCCTTACAGGAAGTAGAGAAATCGCTCAATGATATTCATGCCGGACTGGAAAACAAATTATCAAGCGACCTGCTTGCACTGGACATCCGTATGTGCCTGCATTATTTAGGAGAAATTACCGGGGAAATCACCAATGAAGACCGACTGGATTATATCTTTTCTAAATTTTGTATCGGGAAATAAATCAATTGAATAATTTTAAAACATGAAAGCAACTCTCATTTCTGTTTTCTGTTTTTTTCTGCTGAATAATTCCTTTTCCCAGGAGATACATGTATCGTCGGGTTCTGTTAAGCGGTTTGCAAATTTTTCATCTGCTAATGTTGATTCAAGAAATGTTGATGTATGGCTGCCGGATGGATATTCTTCTGCTAAGAAATATGCTGTGCTGTATATGCACGATGGACAAATGCTGTTTGATTCAACCAGCAACTGGAACAAACAGGAGTGGGGAGTTGATGAAACAATGGGACGATTACTGCAACAGAAAAAAATTAAAGACTGTATTGTGGTTGCTGTTTGGAATACAGGCAGTAAACGCCATGCAGATTATTTTCCGCAGAAACCTTATGAATCACTTCCCAAACAGCAGCAGGATTCAATTTATACTGCAACAGCAACAAAAGATTATTCATTGTTTGCAGTACCTGTTCAGGCAGATAAGTATTTAAAATTTCTTGTAACCGAACTCAAACCTTTTATTGATAAAAATTTTTCTACGCTGAAAGACCGCAGTAACACATTTATTGCAGGCTCAAGCATGGGTGGATTAATTTCTATGTATGCTATTTGTGAATACCCAGCTGTGTTTGGAGGTGCTGCTTGTTTATCTACGCACTGGCCGGGTTTATTTACTGTAAAGGATAACCCAGTTCCGGAAGCATTCATGAATTATTTGAAACAGAATTTACCTGACCCCGGTACACATAAATTTTATTTTGATTACGGAACAGAAACACTTGATTCTCTTTACAAACCTTTTCAACAGCAGGCAGATAGAATTATGAAGGCAAGAGGATTTACAGGCAGAAACTGGATAACAAAAGAGTTTCAGGGAGCGGACCATTCCGAAAATGCATGGCGTAAACGTTTAGCAATACCGGTTCTGTTCCTGTTAAAGAAATAGTTCGTAGTTATTTTACTGTATTTTACCTGATTCTGCTCTGTTTTGACAAATCAGGGCACTTTTTTCTCCAGTGCAGGAGACTTGGTATGGGTTTTTTTTATAACTTGAACGCTTCTGCTTAAACCAAAACATAACATGAGAAAATCTTTACTCGTTACCCTTTTTGTATTTCTTTGTGTTGCAACTTATGCCCAGCAAAACCTATGGCAGCGAATGGATGAAAGTTTACTTTCGGCTGACCGCTTTCCAAATGGAATCAAACCCAAAGCATATAAAATATTTCAGTTAAAGTCATCAATAATGACAGAAGAACTGAAACGGGCTCCATCAGAAAAAAATGTATCTGCATCAAATTCATCGTTTATTCTTTCAGTGCCGAATGCAGAAGGAGTAATGGAACGGTACAGAGTTGTGAATGCCCCGGTGATGCATCCTGATCTTGCAGCAAAATATCCCGGCATTTATTCTTATGCAGGGAAGGGAATTGACCGCCCCAATTCAACTATCCGTTTCAGTATGGGAATGGGAAAGTTTCAGGGCATGATTCTTTCTACCGACCGTCCAACCATTTATATCGATCAGTCAGATGAAAAAAAGCAACTGTATCTGGTTGTTTCAAGAAATGAAATCATTGATTATAAAAATGAGTTTAAATGTTTCACAGACGAGACAAACACCATGCAGCGCATAAATGAAACGACCGAAGCGCAAAATGCAACAGATGGTAAACTCAGAACCTTCCGTCTTGCACTTGCTTCAACTGGAGAGTTTTCACAATTCTGGCTAAATGGAACTGAAACAACCGATGTTCAGCGAAAAGCAAAAGTGCTGGTGGCAATGAATGCCGCAATGACGAGAACGAATGGAATTTATGAAAGAGATTTCGCTATCCGTATGATCCTTGTCCCCAATAATGATCTCGTCATTTATTTAGATGCTTCAACAGATCCCTGGGCCGGAGAACTTAACGGAACAACACAAAATACAATTGATGCACAAATTGGTGATGCCAATTATGATATAGGTCATTTAGTACACAGAACAAGTGATAATGGCAATGCAGGCTGTATAGGTTGCGTATGCCAATCAGGAGAAAAGGGAAGTGGATTTACCTCTTACAGCAACCTGAATAATTTCGATTGGTTTGTGGTGGATTATATGACGCATGAAATGGGCCACCAGTTTGGCGGAAACCATACACATACGCATGCAGGAAATGAAGGTAGTGGTGTACAGGTGGAGCCCGGCAGCGGCAGTACAATCATGGGCTATGCAGGTATTACCGGTTCCACAACAGATGTGCAGCCCCACAGTGATGATTATTTTCATGCAGTAAATATTCAGCAGATCACAAATTATATTATTAATGGAGGAGGTAACTGTGCCGTTATTACAAATACAGGTAATAATGCACCATCTGCAAATGCAGGTGCTGATTTCACTATTCCCCGTTCAACACCATTTGTATTAACAGGAAGCGGTAGCGATATTGATGCAGGCGATATACTTTCTTATAACTGGGAACAGGTTGATTCAAGGGCAACAGGTTTTTCAACAGTTCCTTCAGCCACTGCAACTGCAGGTCCGCAATTCCGTTCATTCCTTGCAACAGCAACACCCTCCAGAACGATTCCACAGTTAGCAACCATACTTACCGGTGCCAACGGACAAAAATGGGAAGTGCTTCCTTCTGTTAACCGTACACTCAATTTCAGATTAACAGTAAGAGATAATAAATTAAACGGCGGTTCAACACAAAGTGATAATATGGTGTTGACGGTAACCAATACATCAGGTCCGTTTTTAATTACAGCTCCCAATACAACCGGCATATCCTGGAATTCAGGGTCATCACAAACTGTTACATGGAATGTTGCCAATACAACCTTAGCGCCAGTAAACTGTGCAAATGTTGCGATTGATCTGTCAACTGATGGAGGATTAACTTTCCCGATAACAATTGTGGCAAGTACTCCTAATGATGGAAGCGAAATAATTTCAGTACCGAATAACCCAACAACACAGGCAAGAATAAGAGTGAGAGCTGTTGGCAATATTTTCTTTGATATCAATAATGCCAACTTTACGATTGTTGCTGCTGATCCCGGTTTTGATTTTAATGCACCTGCTGCTGCAACCGTTTCATGTGCTTCAGCTGCATCAGGAACAATACAGCTGGCTGTAACATCTATACTGGGTTATACTACACCTGCTAATCTTTCAGCTGTTGCAGGTGTGCCTGCAGGAACAACAGTAAACTTCAGTTCAACAACCGTTACACCGGGTAATAATGTTGATATAACACTGAACAATACAAATACGCTGGCATTTGGCAGTTATGATATAACCATACAGGGTGTATCAGGTTCCATTACAAAAACAAGAGTCATCCGTTTTACAGTACAGCCCGGAACCGGTCCAACTGTAACAACAGATCCATCTTCTCAAATAATTTGTGCAGGAAGTAATGTAACATTTAATTCAGCTGCAACAGGAGCATCGTCACAGGTATGGCAGCTAAGCACTGATGGTGGAAGTACATGGAATAATATTGCCGGACAAACAGGAACAAGTTATATAGTTAACGGGGCAACTGCTATTCAAAACAACTACCGCTACCGTTGTGTATACACCGGACAATGCAATACCAGTAATACAGCAGCTGCTGTATTAACTGTACAAACAGCACCAACAATTTCAACTCAGCCTGTTTCGGGAACCATTTGTGCAGGCAGTAACAGAACTTTCTCTGTTGCTGCTACCGGATCATCACTCAACTATCAGTGGGAAGTAAGTACAGATGGTGGTGCCACGTTTAATCCAATAGGTTCTGCCAATGCAAACAGCTATACTGTTTCTGCTGCAACAATCACACAGAATAATTACCGTTACCGTTGTGTTGTAAGTGGAGCATGCACTCCTGCAGTAACGTCAAACGCTGCAACGTTGAATGTTTTCAATGCAGTTGCAGTGAGTAATCAACCGGCAGATATTACCATTTGTTCAAACAGTAATACAAGCTTTACTGTTGCAGCAACAGGAACTGTTGTTGGCTACCAATGGCAGTTAAGTACAGATGGCGGATCTTCTTACAGTAATATTGGAGGAGCAACAAATGCAACACTTCCACTTACAGCAGTTACAAGCGGGCAAACCGGTTACCGCTACCGTTGTGTTATAACAGGAGGATGCAGTAATGCCACTTCCAATGCGGCCATACTTACTGTACAAAATGCACCGGCATTTACTGCTCAGCCAACATCAAACAATATTTGCCAGGGAAGCAGTAATACATTTTATGTAACAGCAACCGGAGATGTACTGACCTATCAATGGCAGTTGAGTACCGATGGTGGTACAAACTTCACGAATATAAATGGAGCAGATGCAAACAGCTATGCTGTAACAAATGCAACCGTTGCACAGAATAATTACCGGTACCGTTGTATTGTGAGTGGAGCATGTACACCTGCAATTACATCCAGTGCCGCTGTATTAAATGTAACAGCACCTGTTGTTGTAAATACACAACCTGCCAATGCAGCTCTTTGCGGAAGTGGGAACACCACTTTCAGCATCAATGCAACAGGCACAGGGATCAGTTATCAATGGCAGTTAAGTACAGACGGCGGAAATAACTATAGTGATGTAGGAAGTGCAACAGCTGCAGCATTAAATGTGAATGCAACTAGCACAAACTTCAATAATTATAAATACAGGGTAATATTAAGAAATGCAGTTTGTACAGATGTGACTTCAACAACTGCTACTTTAACTGTAAATCCTTTACCGGTAGTTTCATTGAGTCCTGCACCATACAGTAAATTATTCCCAGGGTTGCAAACAACTATTACTGCAACTGTTACACCTTCTACCGGTGTTACTTTAAGCTGGCAGAAAAATGGAGTTGGCATTACGAATACAGGAAATACACTTACTGTAAATATTGATCAGTTAGGTGATTACAAAGTAACGGCAACAGGAACAGGCGGCTGTATTGGAGAATCAAATACATTAAGTATTGCTGATTCTGCAACTAATAAAATTTTCTTCTACCCAAATCCAAATGGAGGTCAGTTCCAGGTACGCTATTATAATCCGGTTAACAGTGGTACTAAAAATTATATCAGGGTGTTTGATGGAAAAGGAAGTAAAGTGTACGAGCAGCAGTTTACTGTTACACGCCCTTACGATCAGATGATGGTTGATTTGCGCAGAAGAGGAACAGGAATATACCTGGTTCAGTTAACTGATGCCTCAGGTAAGCAACTTGCAACAGGAAGAGTAGTTATTCAGTAATCGATAAACATGAGAAAACAGGAGGCCGTCTGAAAGGGCGGTCTTTTTTTTGTATGAGTCTATTTCAACTGATATAATTCCAGCCATCGTTCAAACAAATCTTTTTTCATAATGCGGAGAAGCTGCTGATCTTTTGAATAGCTTTTCTTAAGTTGATTGAATTGCTGCTGTAAAATGAGTTTATCTTTTGCAGCAGGAAGAATATACAGGAAAGGTTCAGGTTGTTTTTGCTTACTGTCTGATGGGAATGCATTCCACTTTAACAGCCTGGCTGTATTGCCTTGCAACAGTTTTTCAGGAATGGTAAAAGATGATTTACCCCTGATGACAGTATCAAGTATCAGTTGATTCACTCGGATGATGATTCTGTATGGAATATTTTTCTGTTCCGGTTTCCATTGAAGCACAAAAGAGTTTGTAAAAAGAAAACTGCTGTCGGCTGGCAGCTGCATGGCATACTTTCCCCTGATCACCGCAGCACTGACTCTTTGCTTTTCATCAGATGCGCCACCGCTTAAAAATTTTTCAAACACGTAAGAAAAAAAACCTGAAGAAGTGCCGTTTGCTTTTGCGGCACTGAATAATTTTTTAATCTGCAGATAGGTATAAGTGCCCGGTTTTTCAAGCAGCATTGATTTGCCGTCGCTCTGCACCAGCATCACATCGGCCAGTTCTGCAATTACGATTGATTGATTGGCAGAAAGAAAATTTCCCCGTTTTGCTTTTTCTTTCAACCCGTCATGCTGCCAGTAAACGCTTTTGTTTACATGATAGAACAGATATTTTACATCGGCAGATTTCGCCTGCACAAAAAAGAAGAAAGCAGATATCGTAAATAGTTTAATCATTATGGTCTTTACTAAGAAAGGCAGAGCGGAAGCGGATCTTTAATTTGTAACGGAGAAACATTAAGAGCGCTTCATATAAATTTATAAAAGTCGGGAGTAAAACCAAACAGCCGGTTAATAATCCCGGGTCGAATTTTGTATTAAAGTATTTGTAGGTGAACACTGAAGCAGCAACAATAAAAAAACTGCCAATCAGTTGAACTAATGTGCCAACTGAATTAAACCAAAGATCGCCTTTAAAAAACAAACCGCACATAAAAGGCAAAATCATCCAGAGAATAATAAATGAAACCAGAAACACCCTCCATGGAGGAACTACTTTGATATAATCTTTGTCTAGTATCATCCGCAGAATATTTGCATGTATCACACAGCCATACATATCAGGATGACTGCGACCCGATAACCTGCTATTGAGTGGGGTAAAAAATTTATCTTCATCCTGCCGGTTACCGGCATTTACTTTCGGCATACCAAGGTAGCCAAGCAGTACAATTTTATTCTGCAAAGCAGAGGCATCAAAGTCCGGATCTGTTACTTCGTCAAAATCATAATAACTGAAGTTGGACAAATTGCCTGTGTAATGAATCTCCGTTTTTTTATTTTTTCTCTTTAAGAGTTGCTGATAAAGAGCACTGTCGTATTTCTTTATAATAGCGCTGGTAAATGCTTCCATGTTATCATTGAAGGGATAATAATGGCGGATGGTTGAATATTCAATATTGTCTGCAACCATTGTGGCATAGCCATCTCTCTGCGTGGTAAAAAAAGAATCGGTATAAATTGATTCCTGTAAATTATCAAAATCGGCAATGTAGCTGAACACATAATTATTGTGTGAAGTAAACTCAGCTTTTAGCAGGCTGTCCTGCTGATTGATTCTTTGGGCATAAACGATATCGAGTGCCACTACTTTTGGCTTACCCTTCTGTACCTGCTGAAGGAGATAAGCAACCTGTGAGCGATCTTTATCTTCAACATTAATTAAAACAACAGGGCCTTTATTAATCTGGTTCCTGTCTTTTTCTTTTGTGTAGTACAGATCAGTTAATGAAAAGTCACGAAAAGCCTCTGTAAAGGGATCAAAGAAAGAAATATTAATGATGGCTAAAGAAAGCAGAGACACACAACCAAAAATAAACAGGTTGAGAAGCAGGTACTCAGTAAAGAATTTCTTTAAAAATTTCATACAGCAGTTAGGTAAATGTATATAAAAAAGAAGGGTATAAACAGTGAAGTTTATACCCTTGCTGAAAACATTACCTTATTATCTTTTGAGATTAAGTGTAAATGTGCGGCTGTCGTTGCAATAGCTGCTGTTGCTCCAGTACAATGCTTTGTCTGTAGTTTCTGCATACCATTTTGTCCAGTTACCCGGTACCCATACATCAATACGTACTGATGTTGCGTATGGAGAAAGACGACCCTGGTAAATGCCTTCTACCCAGATGTCAACATACTGACCTGTGTAGTTATCGAAATAAGCATAGCAATAACCACGGGTTTTCCTTTCACGTGGAGCTGCATCAGGACCAGGCAGATCTTTCTTTTCTGTTACAGGTTGTGCAATTACAGCAACTTTTTTGCGCTGTGTCTGAGCTTTAGCAGTGCTAGAGAAAGCTAATGATAAGCCAACTACTGCAATAAGGAGGAATAAAACCTTTTTCATTGTGTTTGTTTTTTTGGTTTGTGAATAAAGATTAGAAACTTTTCTGAATTAGCAATTATATTTATTATTGTTTTTTCGGAACGATTTTATAAGGAACAGAAAATATATTTACAGCATCCGGCTGAATGGTTTCTTCTCCGCTTCCTCTTGACTGTACACCTTCAGTACGATTGATGCCATCCATTAATTTTTCAAACGGGTTGGTTGGTTTTGCAGTGTTGCCTCTTGAACTGCCCTGGGCAACAAATACCTGGCGCAGATTCAAAGGTGCTTTAGCTGCTACCAACTTAATTACATTCATTCCATCGGGTGGGCTGATCTTAAAGATCTTTGTTAATCTCACCGTATCGCCCGGGTTGATAAAGCAATCAGATGGCTGTTGATTGCTGCCGGGGAACAATACATTCACCAGATTATCAGGTTGTATTTCAAGAATATTGTAGTACAAGCGTTCCTGACCGTTATTAATGATTCGTAAGTTATACCGGTCATCGTGCTGGAAAACAATATTGCCCGATGCATCCTTGATCGTCTTCACAGGTAAATCTTTTATGATGGCATTGTTATTTCCTTCAGCTTTTTTATAATCAATCGGCACAAATTCAAACACCACATTCAACTCTTCATTTTTCATGTTCAGATTGCGGAGGTAGGCGGCACGTCCATATGCACCTATCTTAGCCGCAACAATTGTGTAAAGCTCATCTGCATTCAGATTCTTACTGCAAACACCTAAACGGTAATCACCTGATGTGGAAATATAGATTGAGTCTGCACTGAAACCTTCTGCACCCTGCTCAATAAATACATCGCCCTGTTCACTTACCAGCTTTGCCTGTTTAATTTTTGCAACTGCATCTTTCAGCTTTCCATTCAATGCGGCATCTTTTGTTTTGATGGTAACAGCAACAGATAAATCACCAAAACTTACTTCTTCTAAAAATACCCAGGCAGTTTTCAACTGATCATTGCTGAGTTCTGTATCAAGTTCAACCTCACTGCTGTAATCGGCTGCTGTTGTTAAAACACCTTTTGCAATGGGTGTTGCAGTTTCCCTGTTGTAGGTGTTTGATGCATATACTTTAACTGTAGTGCCTGCAAAAACGCCATAGATCTTTCCGCAACCTATTGTAATTTTTTTCTTGTCTAATATCTGCTCAGCAACATAATAATTTGGTTTACCCAATGCCTTGCCGCCAAAAATTTCTTTATCCAGATCGCCTTCAGCATTCGGTGTTTGTCCGGGAACACTCTTACTCATCTCTAAACGAACATTATCAAACAAACCACGGTAACTTGTTTTTGAATCAGCCTTGGCCAATGCTTTTGAAAAGGCCAGAGACAAACTGCCGCAATGTTCATCACCACATTCCTGGTTAAGTTCAGATGCTGCGGATGCAAAGAAGGCACTCATAGGAGCTAACCCATCTTTTGATTCACCGAGGCTAAACAGGCTTTCATTGATAACTTTTGTATTTACTTTTGGCGTATAACCTTTCGGCTGATATTTTTTTGTTGTACCACGATAGTTTCCTAAACCTGAGCGTGTACTTGTTCCGCTGTGGCAGGCATCAATCACTACCAGCAGATTACCATTGTTACCTAAAAATTTTCTTACCTGCTCCAGTTTTAATCCAAACTCATCATCTCGCAAATGTTTTTCAACGCCGGGCTGGTATTCCATGGGAGCATCATATGTTACCAATGCTTCATCGTATCCATCAGCTTCATCACCATTATCATCAAATACCTGTTCACCATGTCCGCTGAAATGAAACACACAAACATCACCGGGGGCTGCTTTATCAATCAACTGCTGCTGCATGGCATTTAAGATTCCCTGCTTGGTAGCTTCTTTATCACGAACGATCCTGATATTCTCTTCTTTAAATCCCTGGCGTTTTAAAGCTTCTTTCACTAATGGAATATCATTTTCTGAGTTCAAACTGTTCCAGCCGGTTGATGGTGCATATTTTGAAATAGCAACAATCAGGGCCAGTTTATTTGGTTCTTTCTGCGCAAAAACCGGCATGCCGGCTATCAGTAAAAAAAGAAAGAAGAAGATTCGCATTTTAGTTTTTTGGGGAAGTTAGTTTTTCCCCGATTGATATTGCAATATTAATCTCTCTCCACACTCTTTTCAATACCCACTCAACGGTATTTTAGCAAAGTGCCTTTGTCAGGGCAGGTCTTTTTCATAAGGCTTCGGCAATGTGATCAATAAAGAAAAGCAGTAAACAATGATTGGCAGGTTACGCAGTACGCAGTAAATTCACAGCAAAATCATTTTATTCATCCTTCTTCATCTATATTAAGCAGCCCCATCGAGTACCTGAAAGGTGTAGGGCCTTTGCGTGCCGATTTGCTGAAAAAGGAACTGAACATTTTTACGTTCAATGATCTGCTGGAGCATTTTCCCTACCGTCACCTCGATAAAACAAAGATTACTCCCATTCAGCAGGTGAGTCTGCAGATGGACTATGTGCAGGTGGCCGGAAGATTAACCGATTTTGAAATCATTGGCGAACGGCAGGGTAAACGGCTGGTGGCACATATTAAAGACGTATCGGGTACTATGGAACTTACCTGGTTTCAGGGGATTAACTGGGTGCAGAAAATATTAGCCATTGGGGAAGATTATCTCGTTTTTGGTAAGCTTAGTTTTTTTATGAGTAAGCCACAGATTGTTCATCCTGAACTTGAAGTACTCACTCATCAGAATGCAGAAGGAAGGCAATTGCTCGAACCCATCTATCCAACAACCGAAAAATTAAAAGCCAAGGGATTAAACGGAAGAAGTATTGCCAAACTCACGGCGGCTTTATTACCACAGATCCATATCAAAGATCTGCCGGAAAATTTGCCGGAGCATTTGGTTACATCATTAAACTTTCCGTCGAGATATGATTCATACCGGCAAATGCATTTTCCTGCCGATGCAGATCAGTATGAAGCGGCATTAAGAAGATTAAAGTTTGAGGAGTTGTTCTTTGCCCAGCTCCGCATGGCCATGATCAAAAGCAACCGACATCGTTTTTCAAAAGGAGTAGTGTTTGATAAAGTGGGCGATCTGTTCAATGGGTTCTACAGCAGGCATTTGCCATTTCAGTTGACAGGGGCACAGAAACGAGTGTTGAAAGAAATACGGCTTGATACGGCAAAGGGCCACCAGATGAATCGGTTATTACAGGGCGACGTAGGCAGCGGAAAGACGATTGTTGCACTCTTGACCATGTTACTGGCAGCCGATAATGGTTTTCAGAGTTGCTTAATGGCGCCAACAGAAATCCTGGCCCAGCAGCATTTCAACAGTATTTCAAGTTTGCTGAAGGAAATGAAGATTGAAGTTAAACTGCTCACGGGCTCTACCAAAAAAGCTGAACGGGAAAAGATATTGAATGACCTGCAATCTGGTGATGTGCAAATGATCGTAGGTACTCATGCGTTGATTGAAGGAATTGTGCAGTTTAAAAATCTTGGATTGGCCATTGTTGATGAACAGCATCGTTTCGGCGTGGCGCAGAGAGCAGAGTTGAAGTTGAAGCATCATGTTCCGCCGCATATGCTGGTTATGACGGCAACACCAATTCCGAGGACAATGGCAATGACGGCTTATGGCGATCTTGATTACAGTGTAATGGATGAATTGCCTCCTGGGCGAAAACCAATCACTACTGTTCACCGTTATGAAACAGCCAGACCGGCCGTAATGGATTTTGTAAAAGAAGAAATTGCAAAAGGAAGACAGGCATATTTTATTTATCCGTTGATTGAAGAAAGTTCAAAATTGGATTTTGAAAACCTGATGAAAGGATATGAAGAAGTAAAAGCATTTTTTCCTGAACCGAAGTATTATATCAGTATGGTGCATGGGAAACAAAAAGCAGTAGTAAAAGAAACCAATATGATGCGTTTCAAAAAAAATGATACACAGATCATGGTTGCAACAACGGTTATTGAAGTGGGGGTAGATGTTCCCAATGCAAGTGTGATGGTTATGGAAAGTGCAGAACGGTTTGGTTTATCGCAGCTGCATCAGTTGCGTGGAAGAGTAGGAAGAGGAAGTGAGCAGAGTTTTTGCATTCTTTTAACAGGGAGTAAGTTAACGAATGATGCACGTGAACGGTTAAAGATCATGTGTGCAACAAATGATGGTTTTTTAATAGCAGAGAAAGATCTGGAGCTCCGTGGTCCGGGTGATATTGAAGGCACCAAACAGAGTGGGGTATTGAATTTTAAGCTGGCAAGCATTATTCAGGATAAAGAATTGCTTGAACAGGCAAAAATAATCAGTGATGAACTGTTGATTGATGACCCCGACCTGTCTATGGCAAAAAATTTGCTGTTAAAAAACTACCTTTTATCGAAAAAAGGAAAAACACAGTGGAGCAGGGTAGCATGAGGAAATAAGCGCAGGAATTTTCCGTTTAATTTGAGTACATTCAAATACCGATAGCATTGGAGAAATTTTACATGATAATATCCCGTCTCTTCATCGTACCATGTTTGCTTTTAGCGTTGCCACTTATTACAAAGTCGCAGCTTTATTTTGTTGAAAATAAAGGCCAGTGGGATAAGCAGGTGCAGTTTAAAACCGAAGCCGGTAACAGTGCTTTCTTTTTAAGTAAAGATGGGTATACCATCCTCATGCATCACCCGGAAGATTATCAGCGGTTGGCTGAATATAATCACGGTCATAGAATTGATTCTTCCTCAAAAAAAGATTTTACCCCCGCCATTCCTGATAAAATGCGTGCCCACGCTTTCAGGGTGAAATTCCTTGGCGGTAATTTCAATTCGACACCTCTTATGGAAAAGCCATTGCCGGGTATTGAAAACTATTTTATCGGTAATGATGAAAGTAAATGGGCAAGCAATTGTAAACTCTTCCAGGCTATTACGTATAAAAACGTTTATCCCGGTGTAGATGTACGTTACTATGTGCAGGGCGATCAGCTGAAGTATGATATTGTTGTTTATCCCGGTGCAGATGTTTCCAAAATTCAAATGCATTACGAAGGGGCTGACAAACTCAGCATCAGGAATAATGAACTCATTGTGGGTACTTCGGTTGGAGAAGCCCGTGAGTTGAAGCCTTATACGTTTCAGTTTGTTGATGGGAAAAGAGAAACTATTCAATGCAGGTACAAACTCGCAGGTAATACGGTTAGTTTCGATATAAAAAATTATAATAAGACCACAACGCTGATCATTGATCCGGCATTGGTCTTCTCTTCTTTCAGCCGAAGCACATCTGATAACTGGGGTTTTACAGCAACTCCCGGTCCGGATGGCAGTTTTTTTGGTGGCGGTATTGCACAGTCTACGGGGTTTCCTGTTAGTCCCGGAGCCATTCAATCAACAGGTGGTGGCCCCACCAGTGCAGGTGTTCCCTCAGATATCGGCATTATACGTTTGTCACCCGATGGACGTACAAGAATTTTTGCAACTTATCTTGGGGGGAATGATTTAGATCAACCTCACAGCATTATTGCTGATGCAGCAGGTAATCTGGTGATTGCAGGAAGAACAAAATCGGGTAATACATTTCCAGGTGCATTCGCAGGTACTGCCGGAGGGTATGATATTTTCGTTACAAAAATTAACGCATCCGGAACAGCAATCATTGGTTCCATCCGAATTAGTGGTGCAGGTGATGACGGCGTGAATATTAATCCAAGCCGTGGGGCCGGCGTACAAACACTTTTAAGAAATTATGGCGATGATGGTAAAAGTGAAGTGATCCTTGATGCGAATAATAATATTTTGCTTGCATCCTGTACTCAATCAACAAACTTCCTTGCACAGGGAGCATTTCAAACAACAAATGGGGGCAGGCAGGACGGGGTAGTCATCAAAATTAATCCCAATGCGAATGCCGTAATATGGAGCACTTATCTTGGAGGTATTGGAGAAGATGCAGCTTTTGTTCTATCAATTGATCCATTAAATCCACAAAATATTTATGTTGCCGGCGGTACAACAAGTAATAATTTCCCCGGTACAGCTGCCGGTGTAATACAGCCAGCATATACCGGAGGGGAAACAGATGGTTATGTAACGAATCTTGTTGATAATGGTACAACGGTATCTTTATTACGATCAACCTATTTGGGCACACCGCAAACTGATCTCGTATATGGTATCCAGTTCGACAGTAGAGGATTTCCCTATGTAATGGGAACTTCAACCGGCAACTGGCCGGTGGTAAATGCTGTTTATTCAGTTGCAAACTCACGCCAGTTTATTGCCAAGCTCCAACCGAACCTCAGTGCCTTTGTCTATTCCACAACCTTTGGTACTTCAGGGGCAGGTGCGCCAAATATTTCGCCTGTTGCCTTCCTTGTTGATAATTGTGAAAACGTATATGTATCAGGATGGGGAGGAGCTGCAAATAATTTTGGTGGTGGGGCTACTGCTTATCCTACAGCCGGAACCACCGGACTTCCGGTAACAAGCGATGCATTTCAGCGAACAACTGATGGCAGCGATTTCTATTTCTTTGTATTGCAGAAAAATGCAGCATCGCAATTATATGGAAGTTTCTTTGGACAGGTCGGTGGTCCAGGAGGAACAGAACATGTAGATGGAGGAACAAGCCGTTTTGATCAAAGCGGAGTTATTTACCAGGCCATTTGTGCCAATTGTAAAAATGTTGGAGCCGTTGTGCCTGCTCAGTCGCCCTATCCAATTACAGCGGGTGTTTTTGGTAATGTAAATCCTGCAGTTGGTGGTGGCGGATGTAATCTTGGCATGGTCAAAATCCGTTTCGACTTAGCAGGTGTTGATGTTGCATTAAGAGCTGTAGGTGCAAAGCAGTTGAACTTTTGCCTGCCTGCTACTGTTCAGTTTACCGATACAATCCGATTGGCAAAAACGTATATCTGGATCTGGGGAGATGGCTCACAAAATGATACCACCACCACCAATCCTTTTACACATACCTACAATCAGGTAGGATTTTTTGATGTAAAGATTATTGGTATCGACAGTAACTCGTGCAATGTAAAAGATTCAGCTACCATGCGGATTCATGTTACGACCGACTCTGTTGCTGTTGGGTTTAATTTTTCCCGGCTTGCATGTAACAGTCTTACATATAATTTTACCAATACCAGTAATCTGCTTACTTCTTCAAAACCATTCGGTCCAAAATCATTTATGTGGATATGGGGCGATGGAACGAAAAATGATACCATCTTAGGTATTGCACCACCAGTTACACATACGTTCCCTGGTATTGGTTCATACAGTGTTCGCCTTGTTTTAATTGACAGCGGCTATTGTAATCTGGGCGATGATTCAAGCATTGTAAATTTCCAGGTAATTGATAATATCAGGGCCGGTTTTAGTGTAAACAATGTTTGCGTACCTGATACAGTAAGAATAATCGATACATCTATTGGCTCGCTGAGTTACCTGTGGTTAAGCAGTGATGGACAATCTTCAAATGCCACTACACCAAACTTTACCTATGGTACTCCGGGGGCCTACACGATCAAGCAATATATTTTCAACCCTAACAGCTGTAACCTGATTGATTCTGCTACAAGAACTTTTCAGGCGGTAGCACCGCCAACACCAGGATTTTTCTATAATCCAAATCCTTCTCAGGAAAATACACCAACAAGGTTTACAAGCACTGCGTCAGCCGATGTAGTTCGATGGATATGGGATTTTGGAGATGGTGATACATCAGCATTACGTGACCCGATTCATCAATATGTGCGGCCGGCAATTAATACTGTTTGTCAAACAGTCATCAATAATGTTGGCTGCCAGGATTCAATATGTATTCCTGTGGAATCAATTATCAATATTGTAAACGATCTGCCAAGTGCCTTTACTCCAAACGGTGATGGAGTGAATGATAAATTTATGGTGCGTGGATTTGGTATTTCAAAAATGACATTGCGTGTTTATAACCGGCAGGGTTTAATGGTGTTTGAAAGCCGCTCACAGAATATTGGATGGGATGGAACATATAAAGGAACTCCGCAGCCAATTGATGCATATGCATGGACGCTGGAGGTGGAATATTTTACAGGTGAGAAGTTTAAGAAGAAGGGCGATGTTACACTGATCAGATAATGAAAAGAAGGTTCAGCCGTTTTAAAGGTTAGAACTAAACGATAAATTAGTTGTTTAAATGAATGGAGGAACATGAATAAAAACAGAATCATACAAATGTTATTGCTGGTGCTTTTGCAAAGTTCTGCGGGTGCACAGGATCTGCATTTTTCCCAGTTCATGAATTCGCCATTAACAACCAATCCTGCCAATACAGGATTTATTCCTGATGCTGATTACAGGATTGGAGCTAATTACCGCAATCAATGGTCGTCTGTTCCTGTTCCCTTTAAAACAGCCAGTGTATGGGGCGATGCTCAGTTGTTACGCAACAAAATTGAAAATGGATGGGTAGGTGTTGGTGCTGTTTTATTAAATGATGTTGCAGGACGTGGCAACCTCCGTTCAAATAAAGTATATGGTTCAGTTGCTTACCATCAAATGATCGGTCTAAGCAGTTTGTTATCAGCCGGCTTCAATGCAGGATATGCAAGCAAACGCATTGATATAAACAAGTTCACATTCGATAATCAGTGGAATGGAAAATTCTTTGATGCAGGCGCACCCAATGGTGAAGCAACACTAACCAACCCCAGCAGTTCTTATTTTGATTTGCAGGTGGGAATGAACTATGCTTATTTCCCAACAGAAAATACCTATGTAAATGCAGGCGTCTCCGTTCATCATATCAACAAACCAAAAGAAACCTTTTTCAGCAATGGTACCAATGAAGTGCCCCGCAGGTATATTGGTTTTTTGAATGGCAGTTTTAAAGTGAATGATGATTGGATATTAAATCCCAATGCATATTTTTCTTCACAGGCCAAAGCAAATGAACTGGTGTTTGGCGGCAATGCAGCTTACAATGTAATCGGCGATGGTAGTGTGGTTGTGTTTGGCGGTGCATATTACCGCTGGGGCGATGCAGCAGTAGCGATGGTTGGGCTTGAATGGAAAGATATCCGTTTTACATTTACCTATGATGCTACTACCAGCAATCTCGGCAAATATAACAGCGCTTATGGTGCTTATGAGTTCTCACTTATTAAGAATGGATATTACAACGAATACCTTGGCGATAAGAATCAACGCAGACAAAGTTTGTGTCCCAGATTTTAGGTTTTTATTTGCTGAATAGATTTTTTTCCTTCAACATCCTTTCCGAATTTCGTCTCAGCCTGAATTATATTCAAATGATATCCGGCCAGCACCAAAATCAAGCACATGAAAAAAATCATTTTACTCTTCTCTCTTTCTTTTATCATTCTCAGTTCATCTTTTGCACAGGAAGAAGAAAAAGAAAGAGGCTTTAAAAAAGAACAGCTGTTCCTTGGAAGCGGAATTAATCTTGGATTTTTTAATGGATTTATTATTGGTTTAAATCCCGAAGTTGGGTACAGCTTAAACCGTTTTATTGATGTGGGTGTTTCAACCAACGTCAATTATATCACCCAAAATGAATACAATGCTCCTATTACCTATAGACAGTTTGTTGTTGGTGGCGGTCCCTTTGTAAGAATCTGGCCGGTGAATATGCTTTTCCTTGGTGGCCAGTTTGAATATAATAATATTACTTACAGTATAAAGAACAACGGAACGGTAACAAAACAACCTGGCTACTCTGCCCCAAGTATACTTGTGGGAGGCGGTTATGGTAACAGAATGATCGGGCAATCACAATTCTACACAAGTATTATGGTTGATGTGCTGAGAGATCCCAACTCGCCTTACATTGATAATTTCGGAAGATTGCAGCCGGTGTTCCGCACTACATTTTTATTTTATATCAGACCTAAAAACCAGCGTCGGTAAAAATTTCAGCAGGATCATTCACCAGTACAATCCGTTCTTGCATTTTTTCATACAGGAAATCTTCTTTTTCCATGTGCCGGATATGTGCAACAAGATGATTGTAATATCCATTGCTGTTGAGCAGGAATAATTTCTTGTTGTGGATGTTAAGTGTGTTCCATGTAAGCATTTCAAACATTTCATCCAATGTGCCATGGCCACCTGGTAAAATCACAGCTGCATCGCAGAGTTCATACATTTTCTTTTTGCGGATATGCATGTCTTCCACAACAATCAGTTCAGTAATTCCTTCATGCTGGGCTTCCCATTCCAGTAATATTTCAGGGATGATACCGATTACATTTCCCTTGTTTTCCATTACAGCATCAGCCACAGTTCCCATCAGGCCTTTGCCACCACCCCCATACACAAGTTTAATGTTTTTTTGTGCCATCATTGTGCCCAGTTGTTTTGCATGTTCAGTAAACAATGGATCAGCACCTGATTTGGACCCGCAGAAAACAGCTAAAGAGGAGAATTGCATGGCGTTAAAAATATGACGCAAAGTAATGAAACTGTATGACCGTTGGATTATTTCTTTATCTTCATTTTTAAACCAAGCCATATGTCTCCGGTACTATTATTTTCATTTGTATTTGGGTATTTTTTATTGCTGCTGGGCGTTGCCTGGTACACATCTAAAAATTCCAATAATGATTCCTTCTTTATCGGCAACCGCAACAGTAACTGGATGCTGGTGGCATTTGGAATGATTGGCACATCATTAAGTGGTGTTACGTTTGTAAGTGTGCCCGGCGCAGTCGCCAAAGAATCCTTTGCTTATTTCCAGATTACATTGGGTTATCTCATCGGGTATATGGTCATTGCTTTTGTACTGCTGCCACTTTATTACAAACTAAATCTCACTTCCATATATAATTACCTGAGCGGACGTTTAGGTTTTAAAGCATATAAAACAGGTGCTTCTTTTTTCATCCTGTCAAGAACATTGGGAGCTACTGCAAGATTGTATCTGGTTGTAAGAATTTTACAGGATGCATTACCTCCAACCATTCATATTCCATTCTGGGTAACAACCCTCGTTATCCTTATCATGATTTTATTATACACGTATGAAGGCGGTGTAAAAACAATTGTGTGGACAGATACTTTGCAAACAACCTTTATGCTTTCAGGATTGGTGATCTGTGTTGTGTACCTGCTGAACCAGATGGGGATGAGTTTTGGCGACAGTATTTCTGCCATGAATGAAAAAGGCTATTCAAAAATTTTCTTTACAGATCCTGAAAGCAAATTCTTTTTTGCCAAGCAAATTCTTGCCGGTGCATTTATCACTATTACCATGACGGGGATGGACCAGGAAATGATGCAGAAAAATATTTCAGTGAAAACATTAAAAGGCTCACAGAAAAATGTACTCACATTGGGTGTAATTCTGATGATCGTGTTGATGCTGTTCCTGTTCCTTGGTGGTGTACTGTTACTGTTTGCCGAACAGCAGGGTATAACTGCAGTGGGTGATAAACTCTTTCCTTCCATTGCATTGAATCATATGCCGCCAATTGTTTCAGTGATCTTCATCATTGCGTTGATCTCAGCTTTGTTCCCCAGTGCAGATGGAGCAATTACGGCACTTACATCCTCTTTCTGTATTGATATCATTGGTATGCAGCGCAGAACAGATATGACGGAAGCGGAAAAGAAAAAATTACGTCAGCGGATACACCTTGCATTCGCATTCCTGTTTTTAATACTGGTGATGGTGTATAAATGGATCAATGAACCAAGTATGATTGGTGTTATTTTAAAAGTGGCGGCTTATACATATGGTCCGTTGCTGGGATTATTTACATTCGGCATCATTACCAAACGTGCAGTGAATGATAAGCTGGTTCCATTTGTTTGCATTGCAGCACCCGTTATCTGTTTCTTTATTGATAAATTCCAGAAGCAGCTTTTTGGTTCATTTGAAGTTGGACTTGAACTGCTTATCATCAACGGACTTTTAACCTTTATTGGTTTATTCATGATCTCACATAAGCCGAAGACACAGACTGTTTAACAAATCACTGTCTTTCAGTTCTTTGCCCTTTGGCTCATGAGCTTTATCTTTGCATAAATTTTTTCACCTGGAACTCATTCATCCAAAGGCAGAAGCATATGCGGCAAACTATTCATCTGCAGAAGATGAATTACTGAAAAGCATCGCTACTGAAACCTTTCAGTCACATGCCGATCCGCATATGATGAGCGGGCATCTCCAGGGACAGTTCCTTGAAATCATCAGCAAACTCATTCAGCCAAAGCGGATACTTGAAATCGGCACCATGATCGGTTACAGCAGTATTTGCCTGGCGAAGGGATTGGCAGCAGACGGAATCCTGCATACAATTGAAATGCGTGAACAGGATGCCATTATTGCAAAGAATAATTTTATCAAAGCCGGTCTGAATGAAAAAATTCAACTGCATGTGGGAAATGCTCTGGATATCATACCGCAATTGCAGGAAACATGGGATCTGGTATTTATTGATGCCGATAAACCGGGTTACATAAAATACTATGAACTGGTAAAACCCCGTTTAAGAAAAGCTGGTTTGATTTTGGCAGACAATGTGTTGTTTCATGGCGATGTACTGGCTGATGTGTTAAAAGGAAAGAATGCAAAAGCAATACAGGCATTTAATGAAATGATTGCTGCTGACGAGGAAGTGGAAAAAGTAATGTTAACCCTGAGAGATGGTTTGTTTCTCATTCGTAAAAAATAAATATTCGTATGAAGAGATTGGTTTATCTGTTTATTGGTTTAATAACTGTGGCATTTGTCAATGCACAGACAATTTCAATTGAAGAGTATGTAAATACCTACAAAGAAATTGCCATGAAGGAAATGATCCGCACAGGTGTACCTGCATCCATTACACTGGCGCAGGGGATTGTGGAAACAGAAAACGGCAACAGCAAGCTGGTAAAAAAATCAAACAATCATTTTGGTATTAAGTGTAAAGAAACATGGACAGGCCCATCTGTAAGTCATGATGATGATGCACCGGGTGAATGTTTCAGAAAGTATGGCAATGCAGAAGAATCTTATGTTGATCATTCCAATTTCCTGCGTACAAGAAAGCATTACGATTTCCTGTTTACACTCGATCCTGTTGATTACAAAGCATGGGCTTACGGGTTAAAGAAAGCCGGTTATGCTACCAATCCAAAGTATCCTGAAATGCTGATCAGGTATATTGAAACATATAGACTCAATGATTATTCGTTGATTGCAATGGGTAAGAAAAAAGAAGATGAATCAGTTATTGTAAAAACAGAACAGCCTGTTACTCTTCCGCAAACAGTTATTTCAACTGAAAAGACGCAGCCCGTCAACACACAGCCGCAGGAAACAAAACCTGCTCCCGTTGTTGCAGCCCCTGTAGTAAAAGTGGAAGAGAAGAAGCCCGCTGTTCAATATCCCATTGGTGAATTTAAGATTAATGAAACAAGAGTTGTGTTTGTTGTAAAAGGGACTCCCTTCCTTGCCATTGCACAACAGTACAATGTAGCCTTAAAATATATTTTCGACTTCAACGATTTAAAAGAAAAAGAAGCGGTTGAAAAAGATCAGCTTATTTACCTGCAACGCAAACGCAGAACAGGAGCCAATCAGTTTCATGTAGTTGCTGATGGTGAATCATTATATGATATTGCACAACAGCAGGGTATACGTTTAGATGCATTGATGCAATTGAACCAGCTAACAGCCAATCAGCAACCTGCTGTTGGAGAGCAACTTTATTTGCAGGCACCTGCACCTGCCGCACCTAAACTCAGCGATAAAAAAAATACTGCATCTTTAGAACCGGTAATAACAGAACCATCAGCTGTAACTGTTTCAGAAATAGAAATTCATGTGGTGCAGCCAAAAGAAACCCTGTACAGCATTTCAAAAAAGTATGAAGTAACGCAGTCGCAGCTTCAGCAGTGGAATAATTTAAACGGCACCGATCTCAAAGAAGGAATGGAACTAATCATTAATAAATAATTTTCATGTCTGCACTAAAAGTCCACGATAAATATTTTGTTCCTTACATGACTGAAGAAGTTGTGCTGGCAAGAGTGAAAGAATTAGCAAAAGCAATTGATGCCGATTATGCAGGAAAGAAACCGCTCTTTATTGCCATCCTCAACGGTTCTTTTATTTTTGCAGCCGATCTGTTTAAGTATATTTCCATTGAAGCGGAGATCTGTTTTATTAAACTGGCTTCTTATAAAGGAACCAAATCAACCGGGCAGGTTATTACAGCCATTGGATTGGATACAGATATTGTAGGCAGACATGTCATTATCCTGGAAGATATTATTGACACAGGTAAAACCATGAGTGAATTTTTACCACAGCTCTATAATCAGCAACCGGCATCCTTAAAGATTACTGCATTACTGCATAAACCGGAGGCAACAACTTATCCTGTTACAATTGACTATCTTGGGTTCTCTGTACCGAATATTTTTTTACTGGGTTATGGATTAGACTACGATGGTCTTGGCCGTAACCTGAAAGAGATTTACCAGCTGACGGATACTCCTTCCTGATCATTGTTACTAACCAGTGATGCAGGAAACTGATTATGAATCAACGGTGCATTACTTTGTGGTGCTTACTTCTATTCGCAGCAAAAGCGGATGCACAATTTTATTTTCGTGGTGAATTAAAAGATCCTAAAGCAAATGGTATTGCTCATGTGCGCATTCATGTTCACTCCACCAATTCATTTTATTATTCAGGAACAACCGGCGGTTTTGGAATACCCTCATCAAAGCAAACCGATTCTGTTACTTTTTTCTTAAGCGGTTACGAAGAAAAAACCTTCCTGCTCAACAGTAATGAGTTCAACAGTATTATCCTCCGCATGACTTCCATTAAAAGCGGGCAGAAAAGAAAACTGTTATCTCTCACAAAAGATAAAATAACAGACCGCACTGTTTTATGGTTATCGACGGGAGAAACTTATTCGCAGCAATCAGAGAATGATTTTAATGTAACAGAGCAATATCCCACTACCGGCTTTGCCATGAATGTTGACAAAGCATCGTACAGCAATATCCGCCGCTTTCTGAATATGAATTCAGAAGCACCATCCGATGCAGTAAGGATTGAAGAGATGCTGAATTATTTTCCGCAGCGTTATGTTAATCCGCCACCTGGAAAAACCTTTCATGTGCAATCGCAGTTAACCGATTGTCCATGGAACAGTCATCATAACTTATTATTTCTGCAACTGCAGGCAAAGAAGATCAACTACGATTTTCTTCCACCCAGCAATTTTGTTTTTTTAGTTGATGTAAGCGGATCGATGGAACAGCCCAACCGGTTACCCTTATTAAAAACTGCATTCCGTATGATGGTGCAGAATCTGCGGCCCATTGACACCATTTCCATGGTGGTGTATGGCGGCACAGTTGGAGTGGTACTTCGTCCAACATCAGGACTAGAAAAAGAAAAAATCATGGCGGTGATTGATTCACTTACAGCAAGTGGCGATACGCCCGGAGAGTCTGCCATCCGCCAGGCATATACATTGGCTGAACGAACTTTTATTAAAGGCGGCAATAACCGCATCATTCTTGCAACGGATGGCGATTTTAATGTGGGTGAAGTAAGTGAGGAAGCATTGATGTTTCTCATTACACAAAAACAGAAGACGGGCATTTATCTTACCTGTCTTGGTGTGGGCATGGGCAATTATAAAGATTCAAAGTTAGAAGTACTTGCAAAAAAGGGTAATGGCAATTTTGCTTATATCGATAATGTAATGGAAGCAGAAAAAGTACTGGTGAAAGAATTGATGCAGACATTATATGCAGTTGCTAATGATGCATTTCTCAACGTAAGCTTTCAGCGCAAGTATGTAAAACAATACAGGTTGATTGGTTATGATAACCGCAAAGATGTACTGGCCGACAGCAGCAGTTTGCTGGAAGGAGGCGAGATAGGTACCGGTCATACAGTAACAGCCGTATTTGAAGTGGAGTTAACAGATGAAGAAATTCCGCTGGAAGAAACGATTGCCACTGCAGAACTCAGCTACCAATGCGTAGATACAAAACAGAACAACCTTGAACTGTATCCGCTGCTGAATAATTATACAGACATTAACCAGGCCGACAGTAATTACCGTTTTGCTGCAGGTGTTGCCATGTTTGGGATGATGCTGAAACATTCGCCACATATTAAAGAAGGAGGCTGGGATGAACTGATTAAAATGCTGCAGACCTGTGTTAATAAAAATGATTACTGGCAGAACGAAATGCTGATGCTGGTGCAGAAGGCAAAAGAAATTTACAAGCCCTCAAGAAAGAAAAAGAGTTTGTTTAAGAAGAAGAGGAGTGAGGAGTGAGTAATGTGCAGGGGTTGTTATAGGAATAAAATATATCTCTTGTTAAGCAACAACCTTTCTGCCTGGTAATGCTTTCTTTGCACGAGCCTGTTTTTTTTCTTTCAGTAATTTTTGAGTTCTCAAATACTCACTGATTTTTTGCTCCTCTTCTTTTGTAAGCGAACCCTGCCCGCCAATAACATCTACATCAAGTTCTTTTGCTTTACTTTTCATTTTGAAAATATTTATTGATGAGTTTTAATGCTGCCTTTGTATTTATGATCATTACTCTTCCTCCAAAATGTATTGCGCCTAAAGTAGCAATGTAATGCTCAATAAGTTGTGATTTGGAAATAAACGAAACGTTTCCATCGTGTCCACGTTGAAATGAAAGTTTGCAGGCAAATGCAACCAGGTTTCCCGGAACTCCTGTATAAATTTTTGTCTTGCCTTTGTTAAAAGGAGCACTTTCTACCAAATGCATATAAACATGATTAGATTTAACTTCCAGACTAATCAATCCCTGAATAACCGATTGATTATTTACGATAGTCAATTTGTAAACATCTCTTGTCGGTTCTTTAAATTCAGATTTCCAGTCAAACTGCCAGTCATTTTTCTTTGTTAATGACTTGATATCTGCATTTGTAACAAGGATGATATCAGTTGAAAAACTGTCGCCTGTGACCACATTTTGAATGGAGTTCGTCAGTTTGTCAATCTCAAAATCAAGCCCTGTTTGTTTGCTCTTTCTCACATAACTAAGGTACTAAAAAGGGTGGAAATCTTAGGCCCTTTTTGCAGCTTTGCCAAGGGAAAAGGCGTGTCTGTTATTTTAACGGTTGCTGTCTCATCAAACGAAATTATTATTCATCAGAACTTGCTAAACTGCTGAAGTCATCTTTGCATTTTAAATATCATGAAACAACCTTAGATGATGATCTTTTTAGTTTCGGTTGGTAGGGATACCAACCGATAAGAAAAACTAAATTTTAATCATTATAATGTGTTAACCACGAATAACGCCTGTCCTGCAATTCATAAAACGCAGCAGAAGACCAGGGATATCTTTTGGGAAGTTTTGCCAACTCCCATTTTGGGTGGCAGGGGTTCGAATGGATATACTCCAGTTTTTGTAAATAGTAATCCCTCGAAGTGCATTCTTTTATCTTTGGGTTTCTGTCCCAAAAATCCATTGTTTTATCAGCCTTTGTTAAGGTGTAGAGGTTCAGGTCGTTTGGTTTTTGTTTCAGCGACAGTAGAAAAGCAAAACGGGTAAAGCTGAACAGGGTTTCCAGCACCTCATCCCTTTTGTAACCATCCGCAATTTTCCAGAGCATATGAATATGATTGGGCATAATGACAAATGCATTGATGATACATCTTTTTTGTTCAGTGAGCCATTTCATGGAATCAATAACGATCTGTTTATGTTCGTCATTTGCAAGCAATGGCTTCCGTTCAGGAATTGCAGCTGTCAGGAACTCTGTATTATAGGCTTGCAGCATCCTCCAAAATAAGAAAGAGAATGAATATTTGCAATCTGGGGTTATCAACTACTGTGTATGGGAACGCAATAACACCGTACGTCACCGCTGGGTATCAAATGAATTGATACAGTTTAACTTCACTTTTTTACTTTTAAATATCATGAAATACACTCAGGCGATGATCTTTATAGTTTCTGTTGGTAGGGATTCCAACCGATAAGAAAAAAGCTGAGAATATATTCGTCGCCCGCCATATTGGCAAACCGCCTGTTGTACGAAGTTTAATTGATATACCTTGTGTCAAACACGCCGGCTTTTATTTCCTTTCGATTTCCGAATGTGTCTTTTGAAGTAAAATAAAATCTACCAGAAATTATTTTGTTTAACGTGTCAAGTCTTGTTATTGTCAACTTACCACTTTCAATAAAATAGGTCTTACCTTCTTTTGCATTGTAATAACCGCCGCCATCGCAGTTGTAAGGGTTGGCACAATTAAAAGCATGATTTAATGAATATTCTCCAATTCCGAACACTTGTAACTTTTGAAGCAATACGTCACCAGCAAAGTCCAATGAGTATCTAGCGTCAATACCTTGAATTGAAAGAAACCCTGCTTTATAATATTGTGTTGAGTCAGGTGTATAATAAACATGAATTGGTTGAACATTTCCAAATAGTGTCGTTGCAGGAATAAATGCTTTGTCGTCAATATAACAACCAAAAGTGTTTAAACCACTTTGTGTTTCTTCAGGAAATTGTATGCTGTCACTATTGTTCTTTCGACAAGAAATAAATAACGAAAACAAACATAGGGTAATCAGTGACTTTTTCATATCTATTATAAATTTAGAGTGTCTGCTTCAAATTTCTAAGGGCACTTAAATATACTCAATTCCTCTCAGCCCAAATTTTCCAACCAACTGATTGTCATCAGTTGCAGTATGCTTTTCTAAAATTGTCAGGTAGCGACAATGCACATTTCTTAAAACTTCCTTAGGTGATTAGCTTGCGTTTTTCCAAGCAGCACGTTGTTAAATCCAAACCAATTCACCCCAATTAAACAAATGACAGTTAGTTAATAGCCAAAATAGTTTCAATAATCAGGCAAAACACGGAAAGAAACCCCAATTAAATGAAAGCTGTTTGCCTGAATTTTAAGAAATTTGCATTTCTACTAAAAAAATGAATAATGAGCAATTCTGCAAGTACGTTGTTTGACAAAGTGTGGGACTCCCATGTGGTTCGAAAAATTGAAGATGGCCCCGATGTGTTTTTTATTGACCGTCATTTTATTCATGAAGTAACAAGTCCGGTTGCTTTTGGTGGTCTTGAAAGCAGGCACCTGAAAGTAATGTTTGCCGACAAAACATTTGCAACTGCAGATCATAATACACCCACCATCAACCAGCACTTACCCGTGCAGGATCCTCTTTCAGCCAATCAATTGAAAGCGTTGGAAACCAACTCTGCCAAATACGGTATTTCACATTGGGGACTGGGCAATCCAAAGAACGGGATCGTTCATGTGGTTGGTCCGGAAAACGGCATTACCCTTCCGGGTATGACGATCGTTTGTGGTGATTCACATACATCCACTCACGGAGCATTCGGTGCCATTGCATTTGGTATCGGTACATCTGAAGTGGAAATGGTGCTGGCATCACAATGTATCATGCAGCCCAAGCCAAAGAAAATGCGCATCAATGTTAATGGCAAACTGGGTAAAGCTGTTACTGCAAAAGATGTAGTACTCTATATCATTTCTAAATTAACTGCAGCAGGTGCTACGGGTTACTTTGTTGAATTTGCCGGTGATGTGTTTGAAAACCTGAGCATGGAAGGAAGAATGACGGTTTGCAATATGAGTATTGAAATGGGTGCACGTGGCGGTATGATTGCACCCGATGAAACAACCTTTTCCTATATCAAAGGAAAAGATAAAGCACCAAAGGGTGAAGCATGGGATAAAGCACTTGCTTACTGGAAAACATTGAAGACAGATGCAGATGCAACATTTGATATTGAATACAATTATGATGCAGCTGATATTGAACCAATGATCACTTTCGGCACCAACCCCGGAATGGGCATGGGCATCAGCCAGCATATTCCCGTATCAAAAGATACGGTAAGTGGAAATGCGAGCTATGAAAAATCACTCAACTACATGGGCTTTCATGAAGAGGATGCGATGATCGGTAAAAAAGTAGATTATGTATTTGTGGGTAGCTGCACCAATGGACGCATTGAAGATTTCCGTGCGTTTGCATCTATCGTTAAAGGAAGAAAAAAAGCCGAGCATATTACTGCATGGATCGTTCCCGGTTCGCATGTGGTGGAACAGCAGATCAAAGATGAAGGCATTCTTGATATTTTAATTGCAGCAGGTTTCCAGTTACGTCAGCCCGGTTGCTCAGCCTGCCTGGCTATGAATGATGATAAAATTCCAGCCGGTAAATATGCTGTGAGTACAAGTAACAGAAACTTTGAAGGTCGTCAAGGCCCCGGTGCAAGAACAATGCTCGCAAGTCCGTTAGTGGCAGCAGCAGCAGCGGTAACAGGAGTTGTGACTGATCCGAGAGAACTTTTATAAGTACGATGTACGAGGTAAGATGTACGGTGTGAAGCACCCAACTAACTACAAACTTTAAACTACAAACTTAGAAACATGGCTTACGATAAATTTACAGTACTCACCAGTTCAGCGGTTCCCATGCCGATTGAAAATGTAGATACCGATCAGATCATACCTGCACGGTTTTTAAAAGCAACCGAACGCAAGGGTTTTGGTGATAATCTGTTCCGTGACTGGAGATACAATACAGACGAAACGCCGAAAAAAGATTTCGTATTAAACAATCCTATCTATTCAGGTAAAATATTAGTGGGTGGGAAAAACTTCGGCAGCGGAAGCAGTCGTGAACATGCAGCATGGGCCATTTATGATTATGGGTTCCGTTGCGTGGTATCAAGTTTTTTTGCTGATATCTTTAAAGGCAATTCCATCAACGTTGGAATTTTGCCTGTACAGGTAACTGAAGATTTTTTAACTAAAATATTCAAGGCTATTGAAGCAGACCCAACTGCTCAACTCGAAATAAATCTTCCCGATCAAACCATCACCATCCTGGCAACAGGTGAAAAAGAATCATTTGATATTAACGGTTATAAAAAACATAACCTCACAAATGGTTTTGATGATATTGATTACCTGCAGGCGATGAAAGCAGATATCCAGTCATTTGCAGAAAAGAGTTTATACTAAGCATTCCAGGAAATTTAACAAACGATCATGCCAAAGCAACAACGGTACATTGAGATCATGGATACTACACTCCGTGATGGTGAGCAAACAAGCGGTGTTTCCTTTTCAGCTATTGAAAAATTAACCATTGCGAAACTTTTATTAACCGAGTTAAAAGTCGACCGGATTGAAATTGCTTCAGCCCGTGTATCAGAAGGTGAATTTGATGCCGTAAAGAAAATTACCAAGTGGGCAAAGGCAAATGGTTTGCTGCAGAAAGTGGAAGTGCTCACATTTGTTGATGGTGATGTATCTGTTAACTGGATGGTGAAAGCAGGTGCGAAAGTGATGAACCTGTTAACCAAAGGTTCACTCAATCATCTTACACATCAACTCAAGAAAAAACCTGAACAGCATTTTGCAGAAATAGCCGAAGTAATCAAGCTCGGCAAAAAGAAAGGCATTGACTGCAATGTTTATCTCGAAGACTGGAGCAATGGCATGCGTGATTCAAAGGAGTATGTTTTTCAATACCTCGATTTTCTTACGAAACAACCGGTGAAGAGGATCATGCTGCCCGATACATTAGGTGTGTTGATTCCATCAGAAGTATTTGCATTCATTTCTGAAATTGTACAGCGTTATCCAAACATTCATTTCGATTTTCATGCACACAATGATTATGATTTGGGTACTGCCAATGTACTGGAAGCAGTAAAGGCTGGTGCTCATGGTTTGCATCTTACAGTGAACGGAATGGGCGAACGTGCAGGGAATGCTCCGTTGGCCAGCACTATTGCAGTGCTCAATGATTTTATGCCTGGCATCAAAACATCGGTTGCTGAAAAATCTTTGTACAGTGTAAGTAAACTGGTGGAAACATTTTCAGGTTTCCGCATACCTGTAAACAAACCTGTTGTTGGCGAAAATGTATTTACACAAACAGCCGGTATTCATGCGGATGGTGATAAGAAGAATAAATTATACTTCAGTGATCTGATGCCTGAACGTTTCGGCCGTCAGCGGAAATATGCTTTGGGCAAAATGAGCGGCAAAGCGAATATTGAAAATAATTTACAGCAGTTAGGTATCCTGCTTTCAGATGAAGATTTGAAAAAAGTAACCCAACGGATTATTGATCTCGGTGACCGTAAAGAAGTGGT
>JBEBHT010000177.1:0-8386 GCA_040081135.1 Lacibacter sp.
TACTTGTTCTGCTCGCTGCACATTTCGCCAAACCGGCAGGAGTGCCTGCAAACACAAGACTACCTCCGCCATCTCCTGCTTCAGGACCCAGGTCTATCACCCAATCAGCCCTTTTAATGACATCAGTGTTGTGTTCAATCACCAATACAGAATGTCCTTTTTCAATCAGGGCATGAAAGCTCTTCAGTAATTTGTTGATATCATTAAAATGAAGACCCGTCGTTGGCTCATCGAAGATGAACAGGATATTACCCTGACCATTTCCCCGGCCAAGAAAAGAAGCCAGTTTTACACGTTGTGCTTCGCCTCCGCTTAAAGTATCACTGCTCTGTCCAAGTTTGATATAACCCAAACCAACATCAGCAAGCGGTGACAATTTTTTCACCAGGTCTTTTTCAAAACGAAAAAAATCAAGTGCTTCATCCACGCTCATCTCCAGGATATCATAAATGCTCTTATCGTTATATTTTACATCCAGCACTTCTTCTTTGAACCGTTTTCCTCCGCATACTTCGCAGGTTAAATGCACATCAGCAAGAAACTGCATTTCCACTACCTGTTCGCCTTCACCCTTACATGCATCACATCTGCCTCCATCCACATTAAAAGAAAAATGCTTTGGCATAAAACCCCTGATCTTACTCAATGGCTGTTGTGAAAACACATCCCTGATTTCATCATATGCTTTGATGTAGGTAACAGGATTACTCCGGCTGCTTTTTCCAATCGGATTCTGATCAACCATTTCAATTTGTGCAATCGATTCAATATCGCCACTGAGTTGTTTATGCATCCCTGCCCTGTCGCCGAATTCGCCTTTCAGTTTATTCAACGCAGGGTATAAAATATTTCTTACCAATGTTGTTTTACCGCTGCCGCTTACACCGCTCACCACACACAATACATTCAATGGAAATTCAACCGTGATATTTTTTAAATTATGCTGACGTGCCCCTTCCACTTTTATACTGCGGTTCCATTTGCGTGGCTTACCAAAATCATCAATGGTTAAAGCTCCACTCAAATATTTACCCGTTAAACTTTTTTTGTTACTGATGATGGCATCATAATTTCCTTCAGCCACAACCTCACCTCCCAAATGACTGGCAAAAGGACCCATATCAATAATATGATCTGCTTCACGCATCATCATTTCATCATGTTCCACTACTACAACCGTATTTCCGAGATTACGTAATTCTTTTAATACAGTAATCAGGTTAGCAGTATCTCTCGGATGCAATCCAATGGAAGGTTCATCAAGAATGTATAATGAATCGGTGAGATTACTTCCCAATGAACGTGTAAGCTGTATACGCTGACTTTCACCGCCACTTAATGTATTGGCCAAACGGTTCAATGTTAAATACCCCAGTCCAACATGTAACAATGTTTGAATGCGGTTATTAATTTCGAGTAAAATTCGTTTGCCCACTTCCAGTTGATAAGCACTCAGCTTCAACTCATCAAACCAAACTTTCAAATCTTTTACAGGCATTTCACAAAGCTCACCGATATGTTTATCAGCAACTTTAATATACAATGCTTCTTTGCGTAAGCGGTAACCATGACATTCTGTGCAGAGTGTTCTTCCACGATAGCGGCTTAACAAAACACGATACTGCACTTTATATAAATTCTGTTCTACTTCTTTAAAGAAATCATCAATACCCGATGCAGCTCCAACACCTTTCCAAAGCTGATCATACTGCTCAGCAGTTAAATCAATGATTGCTTTATGTACAGGAAAATTTGCTTTACCTGCAGCTTTTACAAAATGATCACGCCACAAACCGAGCTTCTCTCCTTTCCATGGAGCAACTGCACCTTCGTAAACACTTAAACTTTTATCAGGAATTACAAGGTCTTCATCAATGCCCAGTATCTGACTGAAGCCTTCACAAACTGGACATGCACCGTACGGATTATTAAACGAAAATAAATTGGGAACAGGTTCTTCAAACTTAATTCCATCCAATTCAAAACGATTGGAGAAGTGAATCAGTTTACTTTCATCCACTTCAACAAATACTTCACCTTCGCCTTCATAAAAAGCTGTTCCTGTACTATCGCTGATGCGGTGCAGATCATCTTCATCAAATTGCTTTACCACCAAACGATCAATCAGAACATAGGTCTTAAGCTGCGGATCCTTAGCTGTGAGTTTTGCACTTAATTCTTTATCGCTTAATTCCAATAAATCTTCGATATGCAATAATTCACCCGGCTCGTTAACTTTCAATTTTCCTTTGGCAGCTTTTGGTTTTTCATTTATAATTTCCAGCTTCGTATAAACTCTTGTAAAACCTTTTTGTAATAAAATATTCAGTTCTTCTTTTACATTTCGTTTAGCATGAAAGGGAAACTTCACTAACAATAAAATCTTTGCTCCTTCTTTGCATTGCTGAATTGCTTTCACCACATCAGCCACATCATCTTTTTTCACTTCTCTTCCGCTTACAGGTGAAATTGTTTTGCCTACTCTTGCAAACAGCAACCGCATGTAATCATAAATCTCCGTCATACTTCCAACTGTGCTGCGTGGTGTTCTTGTAATCACTTTTTGTTCAATGGCAATAGCCGGGCATAGTCCCTTGATATAATCCACATCGGGCTTATTCATCCTGTTTAAGAATTGCCTTGCATAAGCACTTAAACTTTCAGCATAACGTCGCTGACCTTCAGCATATAATGTATCAATGGTGAGAGAAGATTTGCCGCTTCCGGAAACCCCGGTTACAACAATCAATTTATTACGTGGAATACGAACGGAAACATCACGCAGGTTATGAACCCTTGCTCCTTTAATAAAGATGTCGTCTTTTTTTACTGCCGCCGAAAGATCGATCTGCTGATTTTTAACTGCTGTAGCCATAGAAAAACAAATGTAATTGATAAACAGATTGCTCTCATTCGGGGTTGTGGGATTCTGTGTGCCAACGGCGTAAATGTTCAACAACCCTTACTCAGCCTTCGGAAATTACCATTAGCGATTTAAGGGGTAATACGTTAAATTATTCAGAATGTTTGAGGTTTGAATTATTTCTGTTAATTTTATTCTGAAATTCATTATCCAAACAACAGAAATCTAAATTTACTTCAGCCTATAGCATCAACTTCTACACAGTAATTTCGAACATTTTTTTTGCTGAATCCATTTTTGAAAAACCATCAACTGTAGAAGTGTATGCGCCAGTATCAACAATTTACCGATCAACAACTCATTCATCTGTTTAAAGATGGAACTGCTGAAGCTATGGAAACATTAGTGCTGCGTCATAAAGACAAGCTCTATACTTCCATCTTCCTCCTTGTTAAAGACAAATACCTGGCAGAAGATCTGTTCCAGGATATGTTTATCAAGGTAATTGATACCTTCCGTAACAACCGTTACACTGAAGAAGGAAAGTTTTTACCCTGGGCAATGCGTATTGCTCACAACTTATGTGTGGATCATTTCCGCCGGGTAAAACGTACACCCACTATTAAAACAAGTGACAACCACGATATTTTTGAAGTACTGAATTTCAGCAATGAAAATGCTGAAGAAAAAATGATGAAAAACCAGAGTTACGACCGCATTCGCCGAATGCTCGATCTGTTACCCGAAGAACAGCGTGAAGTGATCGTACTTCGTCATTACGCCGATCTGAGTTTTAAAGAAATTGCTACGCTTACCAATTGCAGCATCAATACTGCATTGGGACGTATGCGTTACGGACTCATTAACATGCGTAAAATGATGATGGAAAAACAAATCGCTCTGTAAAATCATTCCTATAAGAGAACCTGACAAACCCAACACCCTCCGCCTTTAACTGCGGGGGGATTTTTATTGCAGAAATATCAGCCACATATTTACATGAAGAAGAAATTTGATGTTGCCGGCAATTGCTTTTCATAGCGGCATTTGTTGCCCGTCCGAATGGCGAGGCCGGGCGGACGTCGCACCAGTTAAGTGCTGATTCTTTATTGAGCCTTTTTTGCAAAAGTCTCCAATCCACATTCCAGCCATAATTTAAACTCAGCTGCTGTTGGAGTATATCCCTTCGTTTTGGTTAATGCTTTTTCATCTAAACTGATGATGGCATATTGAGGCTGAGCAACAGCATTGAAGTTTTCGCTTTGAAATGTTGCCCACTTATCACCAACTGTTATGATTTGTTTTTCAACTCCTGTTTTTGTTTTGAAGGTTTGTTGCTGCGCTGCTGGCAGTACTTTTCGTTCATCTACATACAATGAAACAACAACAAACTTATTCTTCATCAAATCAAGCACTTCAGGATTGGTCCATACATTCTCCTCCATACGTCGGCAATTGACACAGGCCCAGCCGGTAAAGTCAATTAATAATGGCTTGTTTTCTTTTCTTGCCAACGCCAATGCTTTTTCATAATCTCTTAATGGCTCTAAGGAAGTTTCGCAGTTTACAGGATGTTTATAAACACTGTAACAAAGCGGTGGAGGAAAGCCACTGATCAATTTCAGGTTGGCCCATTTTGTATTCGTTACACCCGGAGCAAGATAAATTGTAAACGCTGCAAACAATGCAATAAAAGTCCAGCGTATACCACCAATTTTTACTTTCTTATCATCATGCGGAAAACGAATCCAGCCAAGCAAATACATCACAAGTAAAATACCAATCAGTACCCAGATACCTAAGAAAATTTCTCTCGGCAACAGATGCCACTGTTTTACCAGGTCGGCATTGCTGATAAATTTCACAGCCATTGCCAGTTCCAGGAAACCAAGAACAACTTTTACTGTGTTTAACCAACCGCCACTCTTTGGTAATGACTGCAGCCAGTTAGGGAACATCGCAAACAAAGCAAATGGCAATGCTAAACCCAAACCAAATCCACCCATACCAAAACTTAACTGCATGGCACCGCCATCCTTTGTTAATGCACCCGCCAGTAATGAACCAAGTATCGGACCCGTACAGGAGAAGGAAACAATAGCTAATGTCAATGCCATAAAAAAGATTCCCAGAAAACTTCCAACACTTGCTTTTGAATCGGCACGGTTGGCAATACCACCAGGCAATGTAATTTCAAAATAACCAAAGAAGGAAATGGCAAATACAACGAAGATGACAAAGAATGCAATGTTCAGCCATACATTGGTTGAAATATTGTTGAGTATCTCAGGATCAGTTTGATCGAGCAAATGAAATGGCAGACTCAGCAATATATAAATCAGGAAAATAAAAAAACCATACAGTGTTGCATTACGGATTCCTTTGCCCCTGCTACCGCTTCGCTTTGTAAAGAAAGAAACCGTTAACGGAATCAACGGAAAAACACAGGGCGTAAGCAATGCAATAAAACCACCCACTAAACCCAACAGGAAAATGCCCAACAAACTTTTTCCTTCTGTTCCTTCATCGCCACAATCACTTGCCGGATTATTAATATCAATTGAACTGATTTTAATTCTTGCAGTTTGAGCTATTCCTCCTTCCAGCTCCACATCAAATGCTGCTTCCTGAGCAGGAAGAAACTCTTCCTTTGCTCCTGTTGCAAATACAATCGTTCCTTTCAGTTTTGCAGGAACAGTTCCATTAATTTGTATCAGTTGAACAAGTGTTACTTCGTCATCAGCAATCAGCACTGATATGTTTTCAAAAGTTGGATCGGTAAAAGACTTGCTTCCCATCTTAACCTGCATGGAGCCATCTTTTACAATGGCACTATCAGTAAAATTGACGGTGATTGAATCAAGCCCTTCTGCATCTTTACTGAAGAGATATAAAAATTTTCCTGATTTTATTTTTCCGCTGAACTGCAGTTCATATGTATTGCTGCTGATTTTTTTACTGCTTACTTTCCATTGAACAAGTGAAGAGTCCTGCGCAACAGACGAAACAGAAACACCTAACCCAACTATAACTAATAATGCAGACAGTAAAAATAATCTCATTCCAAATTGATTTTAAAAATCCCGCCTTTTGAATGACGGGATTTAACTTCTTATCCTTCTAACTTAACTGAGAATTTTGTTTTATCGGGAGGCAAACATTGGCGGTCGTCGCACACCATAAATTCCACATCACCCACAATGGATGTTTTAATGTTACTCTTCAATGTAACAATCTGCACAAACTCCACTTTATTTGAGTAGAAACGTGAACGGGATTGTGTGGCTTTATCAAAAGCATCTGTTACTTTACCAACTTCCTTTACTGCACCGCTAACGGTGATCAGTGGATTTTTTGCAAAAGATATTTTTGTTGGCAGAGCAATTGCATCAGCACTTTGTGTCTGGCTGTATAAATGCCATCCGGGCTGAATGGTTGCAATCATCCGCACTTCATACTTTTTATCGCTGATTTTTTTTACAGAATAATCCCACTTCACCTTCGTTCCGCTTTGTGCAAAAGAAAGTACAGAAACAAGAAGAAATGTAACTGACGCTAAAAGTTGTTTCATTCGTTTGATTTATTTGAACTCTACTGCAAAGTTGCCGCCAAATTCCTTACAAAAATGTCAGTTTAGTCACAAAAGGAAACTTTACCAATTCATTTACGAATCAGCGGGAAGATCAGATTGTTACAGCTGCATTAATCAGCAATGTATTGAGAATTTTACGGCCATCGGTATTGCCTAAAATAGAAGCAGTTGCACGTTCAGGATGTGGCATCATGCCAAATACATTCCCGGCTGCATTACAAATGCCAGCAATATTCCTGATAGCGCCATTAGGGTTTGCCTCGGCTGTTTCGTTTCCATTTTCATCGCAATAGCGGTAAAGCACCTGGCCATTTGCCTCTAAGGCATCCAATGTTTTCTCATCAGCAAAATATCTTCCCTCGCCATGGGCAATCGGCACTTTCAGGGCAGTTCCGCCCGGTCCGTTCATATAAATATTCTTACAGATGAATTTTTGGTTGGCATTCCGCAGCAAAGCTCCGGGGAGAAGATGACTTTCGCACAAAATTTGAAATCCGTTACAAACCCCCAGTACTTTACCTCCTTTATTGGCAAATTCAATTACACTTTCCATCATGGGGCTGAAACGGGCAATGGCTCCGCAACGGAGATAATCGCCATAGGAAAACCCGCCGGGCAAAACAATGCAGTCTTCAGTTGAAAACATGCTCAGGTCCTTATCTTTATGCCAGAGCATGGTTACATCCTGGTTCAAATCATTTTGCAGGGCATCCTGCATGTCTCTGTCGCAATTACTGCCGGGGAAAACAACGATTCCAAATTTCATAGTAATAAAGGGAAAGTGCAAATGTAAGGATTGATGCCGATTAGCTATTCAGCACGGCATAATTTGCTATGATCCAGACCAGGCTCAGCCAGAAAATAAGCTCAGGAAAGGTCTTCTTTTTGGGATAAAAGTAGAAAGCAGCAAAGAATAAGCTCATAGGCACTACCGCCAGCACCCAGTGTGTAAGACCTGCAAAACTGTTGATAAAAGGAATGAACAGGGCAATGATAAGATAAAACACCATAAAATTCCAGCTGGTACGGGTTTGTACAAGCATCCTGGCAGAGTACCGGGCGCTCATTATTAATCCAATGGTTAAGGGGAATGTAATGAGGCCAAATTCAACCCAAAACTTCCAATCAAAGGTTACTGCCGGCAGTCGCAGAATCTGTTTGGGAACAACCCGTTCAATCATTTCCCAATGATCCCACACAAAAAAGTAAACCAGTAAAAAATAAAACGGAGTAAGAATACCCAAAACAGCCACCAACCATTCGGTTAAACGAAATGGGCGGAATAAGATGAGGGCTACAATCAATAAAAGCAGCAGATAAGCAGAAGGAAAATAAAAGAAGGATGTGATTCCAAATCCAAATCCGATATTAAATAAAACTGTTTTTGGTTTTGGGTGATTGTACAAGCCTACCATTCTTGGCCATGTCCATACTAAAATGGTATTGATAATTAACACAGGCGAAAGCACATTCCATTCAGGAACAATGCTGGTTATAAGCAGGTATGATAAGGCAAGTAAATAATTGGATGACGGAAACAGTTTCTGATCATTGATCAATCCGTTAAACGTAATTGCCTGGGTAAATAGAAGAATGAAAGCAAGTATCGGGTACAGAAGCGGAAAAGCAGCGCCTGTAACCTTTAAAACTTTGAGTAATTCAATATACAAAAAGCTATCGGTAGAAGCAGGCACAGGAATAACAGGCGTAATGAAATTAGGCAACTTAATGAGGATGCCTATAAAGAACAGAATAATTACATTAAGAGGATTATTGCCTGAAAAAAAACGAATCACGGTTATAATTGATTTCGGGCACAAACATTCCGAAAGAAATTCATTTAACCAAATAAATTACCCAACAATGTGATTTAAAATTCAATCCTTGCAAAACTGAAATCATTTCTGTACAGACAGGGTACGATCATTTCC
>JBEBHT010000178.1:0-8368 GCA_040081135.1 Lacibacter sp.
CCCGTTTTCACAGGAAAGTTGAAAGCGGATTGTATCGCCCTCATCAACTGTAACAGGGCTTGAAACAGATGGTCTTATTTTGGAAGGAATAATTTCTGTATTAAAAAAAACAATCGTGAAAAAAGTATCTAATTTTTCAGTTGCTTTATTCAGGCTCTGAACTCCCAGCTGCACTTTATATTCCACATCATATTTCAATTTTCCGGAAAGGAAATATGCTTTTTCTGCTTTAAAAGTCAGTAAACCATTATCCTTGTTAATTCGTAAACCAAGGGGTGAATTTTTTAAATACCAGTAATAGTTACTCTGTTCTTTATTGATATCAAGTTTATAACTCAATGAGCTGTCTACGTGCAGTGTAAAATAGGGGTTGAGATTACGGATACGGAGAAGCGAATCAACATCGGGGATTTGAATCGTGTCAGTTTTATCCTGTGCACTGATTTGCAACAGAAATAACAGGCTCAGACAAAGGGTAATTGTTCTTTTCATGTTGAATTGCGGCGAAGATACTTATCAATGGCCAAAGCAGTGTTAAGAGAAATAAAAATCCCCGATGTGGAAACAACGGGGATTAAACCAAAACCAACTGCTATAAAACAAGCTCTGTGCAATTCATTACTGAATGGTAATACTTTTTACAGGTTGCTTTTCTTCCCTGAGTTTAGGAAGTAATAATTTCAACAAACCGTTTTCATATTTCGCCTGTATGGCTTCTGCATTAATTTTATCATCCAGGTTAAAACTGCGTTTAAAACTCTGGAAGCTGAATTCTCTGCGTACCACTTTCAGGTCTTCATTTTTTGTTTCTTCTTTTTTCTCGTAACTGATAGTAAGCAAACCCTTGTTAACCGTAATATTGAAATCTTCTTTATTACGCCCCGGTACATTTAATTCTACATGATACGCTTCAGGCGTTTCAACAATATTTGCTGCAGGTGTAAACAGGTTATTAACTGTTTTGCCAAAGGCAGGTAACTCATTGAAGAACTCATCAATAAATGAATTGAGGTTTTTCTGAACGGGGTTGTGAACTTTTACCATTGTCATAGTATTTATTTTTTTAGTTTTTAATGAATGGTATGGTAAGATCAAATGGTATTCCATTCGATTTTTTCAGGACAGAAATTCTGTTTTGAAAGAAATTATCAGACAAAAAGGCAAGAATGTGGAGGAATGTGCGACAAAATTTCCTGTTTTGATTGCTGTTGCAACTTTTATTCTAATTTTGTGTTGAATTAAAAACAATTTCAACCATGTATCCAGCAGAAATAGTATTACCCATGAAGGGAGAAATGACAGAAGGCGGTTTTGATGAATTGCTCACACCGGAAGCAGTAGATGCTGCCCTTACACAAAAAGGAACCAGCTTAGTTTTTATTAATTCAGTTTGCGGTTGTGCTGCAGGGAGTGCAAGACCGGGTGTATTGATGGCTGTGAGTAACAGTGCAAAACGTCCTGATCACCTGCTTACAAGTTTTGCAGGTTTTGATACAGATGCCATTAAAAAGATCCGTGAACATTTAATGCCTTATCCGCCAAGTTCACCGGCTATTGCGTTATTTAAAGATGGTCAGTTGGTTCATTTTGTAGAACGCCATAATATTGAAGGCCGTCCTGCACAAATGATTGCACAGAACCTGATAGGTGCATTTGAAGAACATTGTAATTGATTTTTTGCCTTAACTTCTTATTCGTTCGAAAAATCTCCGGTATTTTCCGGGGATTTTTTTTAACAACCAAAAATAATTAACAAGTGGAGGCTTGTTAACTTTCTGTCGTTAGAAGAAAATGTACAATAATGTACTGTAAACTGCTAAACTGGTCATTTTTTTAAGCGAGTATAAAAATTAATTTGTAGATTTCTATCAGGGTATTTTGTTGAATTGGCTTTGGTTAAAAGTTTACCCGAATCGTAATGCAATTAAAACCCGCTGAAAAAATTACAGTAATCTACCTTTTAACAGGAGTGTTTTGGATATTCCTGAGTGACAGGTTGTTGTTTCTATTCTTTGACTACCAGGATGAAAGACGGCATATCATTTTTCAAAACGTGAAGGGTTTTTTATATGTTGGCATCACTGCTTCTCTTTTATATGGGCTTATAAAATCTTTTTATAAAAGAAATGAAGAGCGGTTATCAGAGCTTGAAGTTAAACAGCAACAACTTTTTGCAATTCAAACACTTACTAAAACGGGGAACTGGGAATATGATATTCAACAGAAAAAAATAATCTGGTCAGAAGTAACTGAGCAGATTTTTGAAGTTGATGCTTCCTATAGATTAAATCATGACTTTATATTAACTCATCACTTAAAGCAAAAGGGGAAAAAAGAAGCCATCAGTAAAGTATTGAAAGATGCGGAAGAAACCGGCTCATCATTTGATCTTGAGCTCGAAATTGTTACAGCAAAAGGAAATGAAAAGTGGATCAAGTTTGTTGGTAAGCCCGTTGTGGAAAATGGTACCTGCATTAAAATCATTGGCTCTTACCAGGATATCACAGATCTGAAAAGTAAAGAAGAGAAAATTATAGAGTTAAGCAGGCTTTACCATGTTATAACTGATGTGAATAAAGCAACTGTACGGATTAAGGATGAGTTGACTTTATTTAAGGTGGTATGTGAAATTGCAGTAACAGTTGGGTTATTTCGGATGGCCTGGATTGGCATGGCAGATGAAGAAACACAGACGATTGTTCCCATTGTTCATGCAGGAATTGAAGAAGGGTATCTTTCGCAAATCAATAAAATAACCTATAAAGATGAACCGCTGGGAAGGGGGCCGACCGGTACAGCCTTAAGAGAGGGGAAACATTTTGTTTGCAATGATATTGAAACAGATCCAAGGGTTCAACCCTGGCGTGAGGCACAACTAAAACGTGGTTACAAATCTTCCATTTCACTGCCGATTATTAAATACGGGAAGGTAATAGGTGCATTTACTTTGTATGCACCACTGAAGAATTTTTTCGACAACCAGGAAATAGAATTACTGAAAGATGCAACAGCTGATCTTGCATACGCATTGGAAAACATGGAGAAGGAATTGCTTCGCCAAAAAGCCGAATCAAATGTACTGGAGGCACTGGAACGGTATGATATTGTTTCGAAAGCCACAAGCGATACCATCTGGGATTGGGATATCAAGAGCGGAACTATTTTTTATAACAAAGGAATTTCAAATGTTTTTGGGTATACTGATGGCGAAATAAAAAACACCATGCAATGGAAGGAAACGAACATCCATAAAGGAAATATCAATCATGTAAAAAAGAAATTGAATGAAGTTTTTTATAACCGGGAACAGATTGTACAGTGTGAATACAGGTTCCGTTGTGCGGATGGCAATTATAAGTTTGTATTGGACAGGGCATTTGTAAAATACAATGCAAAAGGAGAACCATTGCGTGTAATTGGAACGATGCAGGATATTACAAGTGAAATTGAATATGAAATAAGAGTTGAAAAGGCAGTAATTAACACGCAGGAACAGGAACGGCAGCAGATTGGTATGGAACTCCACGATAATGTGAATCAGATTTTGTCGGTCTCACTTCTTTATTTGGGTATGATAAAAGAAAACAGTGCAAAGGGACACAATGTGGATGGCACCATTTCTAAAAGCGAACAGTATATTAAAGATGCAATCAATGAAATCCGCCGACTGTCGCATGAACTTGCGCCGGTTTCGTTAAAGGATATTTCACTGCATGAAGCATTTGAAATTTTGATCAGCAGCATCAATGAAAATAAAAAGTTCAGCATAAAGCTCCACATTGATCCGATGGAGAAGAACCAGATACCCGGTGATCTGAAAATTAACATGTACAGAATTCTGCAGGAACAAATGAATAATATTGTGAAGTATTCAGAGGCAACTGAAGTAACCATCAGCTTAACTGCAGATGAAGATTTTTTCAGGTTATTGATTGCTGACAATGGAAAAGGGTTTGAACCAAAAGTTAAGTCTAAAGGAATTGGATTGGAAAATATGAGGCGTAGGGCAAAGTTATTTTCCGGTGAGTTTAAACTGAATACATCACCGGGTAATGGCTGTGAGGTTATTGTGGAAATTCCTTTACCAAAAGAGCAGGAATAAATCACACCCGTTCTGATCCTGTTAGTTTTCTATCTCTTACCTTACAATTGCATCAATCCGTTTTTTTCAAGTATCATTGCAACTCAAATTTTACTGCATGTATCCCAATTTATATTATTTTTTTAAGGATGTTTTTGGAAGTGCACCTGAATGGCTGAGGTTCCTTAATTCGTTTGGTTTTTTTGTTGCCATATCTTTTATAGTTTCTGCAATTGTTCTATCAAAGGGATTAGAACGTAAGGAAAAACAGGGTTTTCTTCAACCCAAAGAGGAAAAGCGTGTATTTGGTAAACCCGCAACTCCAACTGAAATATTGTTGAATGCATTACTTGGTTTTCTGATGGGATATAAGATTATCGGGGCTTTTATGAATGCAGGTGAGGGAGTTGATCCACAGGCTTACATTTTTTCATCACAGGGAAGCTGGGGAGCAGGTATTTTATTAGCGCTTCTTTTTGGCGGATTAAAATGGTATGAAAAAAATAAAGAAAAAGCGGTAAAGCCTGAAGAAAGAATGATTCGTGTATGGCCGCACGAAAGGGTAGGTGATATAACAGTAATGGCAGCCATCTTTGGTTTTGGTGGAGCCAAGATATTTCACAACCTTGAAAACTGGAATGATTTTATTGCTGATCCAATCGGTGCACTGGTGTCATTCAGTGGATTAACTTTTTATGGTGGATTGATCTGTGCAGCAATAGCAATCATCATTTTTGCAAAACGAAAAGGTATTTCCATCCGTCACCTTGCAGATGCAATGGGCCCGACTTTAATGCTTGCTTATGCACTTGGACGTATTGGTTGCCAGGTAGCGGGTGATGGTGATTGGGGAATTCCTAACAGTGCCTATATAACTGATTCAACTGCAACTGTTCGTTTAGCAGAACCGGGTGAATTTCAAAAAGCTTTACAGAATAATCAGCCTTACCTGCAACAGGAGTTCAGAGGAGTTGCTAAGCTGGAAGATATTCCCCATGCTTCATTTAAAGCACCTTCGTTCCTTCCTGTTTGGATGGTGGCATATACCTATCCGCATAATGTAAACAGTATGGGGGTAAAATTGCCGGGTTGTGATCAGCCTGAGCATTGTAATTATTTGCCTTTGCCCGTTTTCCCTACGCCATTTTATGAAATAGTAGCTTGTTTACTGCTCTTTGGGATATTGATGTTTGTCCGACCGAAAATAAAACTTGCAGGAGGCCTGTTCTCACTCTATTTGATATTAAATGGGCTGGAACGATTTTTTGTGGAAAAGATCAGAGTGAATACAAAGTACCAGGATCTTCCTTTTCAACCAACACAGGCCGAATTGATTTCTCTTGGCTTGGTTATTCTTGGTATTGTATTGTTTTTTGTAAGCAAAAAGAAAGCTCAATCCGATTTAAAATAAAGTTACCGTCTAATTTTTCAAGGCTCCGGTTCCGGGGCCTTTTCTTTTTCCGCCTATCTCCATAATTGGCCTTTCCTACAGAAGTAAGGGTTTACCTGTAACATGTTTCCGGGCTGTCCGTCATATTACCTTCAATGAGTTTACCGAACATCAATATTATATGCCATTCGACATTAAACAATGTACTATGTAAAACATAGAACCTACTTTTGACATGTAATATAAAACGACAGGTACTCGTTAATCATTAAACCGAAACATCAAACCAAATCATCATCATGAAAAAGTTTTCAGCATTTCTAACTGCGGCATTCTTAACCTTATCATTAGCCGGATTTGCTCAAAAAATCTCAACAATCAGTGGGGAAGTAAAAGACGAAGCAACGAAGCCTTTAGCCGGGATTACAATCTTGCTGTTAAGGGCAAACGACAGCTCCCTGGTAAAAGCCGACATTACAGACAAAGCAGGTGCATATGTGTTTGCTGCTGTAAAGGAAGGTGCTTACCTGATTGCTGCAACTGCTGTTGGGTATCAAAAAAAGTTCAGCACATTAATTCAAATAAAAGATGGAGGCGAAGCCGTAGTTCCATCTTTTACTTTGCAGCCTGAAACAAAAAACCTGAAAGAGCTTATTGTTGCTGGCCGTAAACCTATGTTTGAACAAAAGCCCGACAAATTAGTGGTGAATGTAGATGCATCACCTACAAATGCCGGAGCTAATGCTTTGGAGGTATTGGAAAAATCTCCCGGTGTAACCGTTGATAAAGATGGTAACATCAGTTTAAAAGGAAAGGGCGGGGTGCAGGTTTTTATTGATGGAAAGCCGGCTTACTTATCCGGTGCTGATCTGGCCAACTATCTGCGTAACATGCAGGGCTCACAACTGGAGCAGATTGAAATTATGACCAACCCTCCTGCTAAGTATGATGCAGCAGGCAATAGTGGTATCATCAATATCAAAACAAAGAAATCGAAGCTAATGGGTTATAACGGCAGCTTAAGTACCGGTTATACACAGGGCCGTTATCAGCGTTATACCAGTAGCTTTAATTTCAATTACAGGAAAAATAAAGTGAATCTTTTTGCCAACGGAAATTTCAATGCAAGAAACTCTTTCCAGGAGTTAAACATACAACGCAGTTTTTCAAATCAAACAACGAAAGAAATTGTTTCATTATTTGAGCAGGAAACAAAAATGATTCAACAAAACAGGAGTTTGAATGGCAAAGTGGGGCTTGATTTTTTTGCAACTAAGAAAACTACACTGGGCGTTACAGCAAATGGTTTTTACAATCCGGGATCGTTTTTAAGCACAAGTGACATTAATATCTTCAACCCAGGTCATGCTTTGCTCGGTAAAACGTTTGGTAAGGCAGATAATTCATCAACCTGGAAGCACTTTGGTACGAATCTTAATTTCAGGCACGTGTTTGATACAACAGGCAGAGAAATTACAGCTGATATTGATCATTTAAGATACAATGTAGATAATACACAGAGCTTATTTAACAGGTATGAAAACAGTACAGGTGGTTATTCAATGCTTCCCGATACATTGTATGGTAACCTGCCGCAGCAGATAAGGATCTATACTGCAAAAGTTGATTATGTACATCCGTTTAAAAATGGATTAAAGTTTGAAGCAGGGCTTAAGACAGGATTTGTTGAAACGGATAATGATGCACGCTATGACAGTCTGTTGAACAATTCAATGAAACTTGATTCTGCACGCCGTAATCATTTTGTATATGATGAGTATATAAATGCTGTCTATGTAAATTTCAGCAAACAGCTCAACAAAAAAATCAGTGCACAGGTTGGCTTACGCTTAGAAAATACTTCAGCAAAAGGGCGTTCAACAGGGTATACATTAAATGAAGCAAGAGATAAGTTTGTTGACTTTGATACAACCTTTCGGTTGAATTACACACAACTTTTTCCAACAGCGTATATCCAATATGCAATCAATGAAAAACATTCGCTGGGTTTAAATTATGGCAGAAGAATCCGCAGACCCGATTATGAAAGTTTAAATCCTTTTGTTGAATTTATTGACAGGTATACTTATGAGCAGGGTAATCCTAATCTGCGTCCGCAGTTCAGCCATAATATTGAATTGTCTCACACGTACATGGGCTTCTTAACAACTACGTTGAATTACACCAACACCAACAATATTATACAGGAAGTGCTGGAGCAGAATGAAGATAAAAATGAATCATATATCAAACGTGCAAACATTGCAAAGCAGCAGCAGATTGGTATTGCGGTAAGTGCTTTCAAACAAATAAAAAAGTGGAGCGGAAATATTTATGTAAATGTGTTTAACAATATGTTTGAAGGATTAGTTAATAACGACTTTGTAAAGCTGAGCAGCACAACCATGATCATGAGTGCTTCCACTTCTTACAAATTCGGAAAAGACTGGACAACTGAAATAAGTGGCTTTTACAGAAGTGCAGGATATGAAGGTGTATTTAATATTCAACCATTAGGTGAATTGAATTTTGGAGTTAGCAAACCGGTTTTGAAAAACAAAGCAACCATCCGTTTAAGTGTAAGAGATATCCTCTGGACACAGGCTGCTAAAGGTGAAATTAAATATGGTTTGGTGGATGCCAGGTTCCAGCAAAGAAGAGATTCCAGAACAGTAGGTATGACTTTTACTTACCGTTTCAGCAAGGGTAAAATAAATGGAAATGGCCGCCGTAAAGCAGGTGGGGCAGGTGATGAGCAGAACCGTGTTAAAACAGGCGATAACTAATCGTTTTTAAACGCTCTCTATATTTCTCATGTTGATTGACGACCCCGGTTTCTACCGGGGTTTCTTTTTTATCAGTTATGATATGGCGAATGAAATATTTGAAATTATAAC
>JBEBHT010000179.1:0-8368 GCA_040081135.1 Lacibacter sp.
TAAGAGACAGATTATTAAAACATCGCCATTTCATATTCAGCTATCTGCTGCTGCGTAAACGAAGCGATTGTTTGTGGATGTTCATTAAAAGATTTGTACCAGTTGATGGTTTCTTCAATGGCTTTATGTGCATTGTACAGCGGATGCCAGTTTAATATCGCTGCCGATTTGCCAATATCTAACTGCAACAAGCCTGCTTCGTGTACTGCATCTGCATTTGTTACAACACGATAGCTGCCTTTGCCCCAATGAGCAATCGCAACTTTTATCAATTCTTCCACTGTCACTGATTCAGATGGATCAGGTCCGAAATTAAATGCATCGGCATACTTAACCGCATCGGTTGATTGCATATAGGCCAGCATTAAATAACCACTCAGCGGCTCCAGCACATGCTGCCATGGACGTACCGAACGATGGTTGCGGATAACAAGTTCTTCATTGGTAATGATCGCTCTTACAAGATCAGGTATAATTCTGTTGGCCGACCAGTCGCCACCGCCAATTACATTGCCCGATCTCGCAACAGAAACTGTTTTACCATGCGTACTGTATTTAGCAGGATGGAAAAAAGACTGACGGTAAGAATCAATTACAATTTCTGCAGCAGCTTTACTTGCGCTGTACGGATCGTAACCTCCCAACCGGTCGGTTTCTTTATAAGGTCTTCCCGTTTCATCGTTATGGTACACTTTATCTGTTGTAATCATTACTGCATTACAGGGCTTCTGTAAAAAACGTAAAGCATCCAGTACAATGGCTGTACCGGTTACATTTACATCATAGGTATAAACAGGATCGTTATACGCATCAATCACCAATGGCTGTGCAGCGAGGTGAAAAACAATATCGGGTTCAAAAGAAAGAAGTTCTTTCTTCAGCTTCTCCCTGTTACGTATATCATCAATTACCGATTCGCAAAGTGCATCACCGTTTAATACATTGTATAAACTGTTTTCATGTTCGGGTGCAAGAGAATAACCCTTCACTTCGCAGTTGAGCTGTTTAAGCCAGCTTACTAACCAGGAGCCTTTAAACCCTGTATGCCCGGTAAGAAACACTTTCTTACCCGCATAAAACTGTTTAAACTGTTCTATTTCCATATTTTCCAGGGTGCGTTTTCTGTGTTCCATAACTGGTCGAGCTCTATCTTATCACGTATTGCATCCATGCATTTCCAGAAGCCTCTGTGTTTATAGGTAACCAGTTCATTGTTTTTTGTAAGTTCTAACAACGGATCCTGCTCCCACATTACTTCCGTCATATCGCCCTGCAGGTAACCGGCTACTTTACGGTTCAGAACAAAGAACCCTCCGTTGATCCAGTGATTATCGTTCTTTGGTTTTTCTTTAAAGTCTTTAACAAAATCATGCTCATCAATATCCATTGTGCCAAATCTTCCTTCCGGTATAATCGAGGTCATTGTACACAGCTTTCCTTTTTGCTCATGAAACGCAACCAGTTCATTCAGGTTAATATCTGCAACGCCATCACCATAGGTAAGCATGAAATTTTCACCGTCAATATAGCGCAACACCTGTTGCAACCTGCCGGCAGTTTTTGTATTCAGTCCTGTTTCAATGAGGGTTACTTTAAAAGGCTCTGATGCAGTAGAGTGTATCTGCACATCATTGCTGGCAAGATCAACTGTAACATTGGAGTTATGAATAAAATAGTTGAGAAAATATTCTTTAATCATATACCCTTTATAGCCAAGGCAAATGATAAAATCGTTATAGCCAAAAGCACTGTACATTTTCATGATATGCCATAAGATCGGTTTTCCGCCAATCTCAATCATGGGCTTTGGCTTCAGGTGCGATTCTTCTGTGATTCTTGTTCCATAACCACCTGCAAAAATTACTACTTTCATTGCGTTCGTTTTAGTTGTGCCAATTTACTTTATGTATTTACCAAAGTAATTTGTCTGAATATCTGTTATGCTTAGCCCTAACGGACAAACAATACATTTCCCATATCCCATCCTTTTGGAATAGCTTCCACTTCCACACGAAAACCCTGTGTTTCCATCCATGCTTTCACTTCACCGTAAAGTGGAACCCCTTCATAGGTTGGTCTTGTACTTATTTCCATGTGAATGGCTTTTACTTTCGAAAGAATAACCGATGATGCTTTTAATACTTCCAGTTCAAAACCCTGCATATCGAGCCATAATAAATGTACCTGTTCAATACCCTGCTTTGCAGCCCACTCATCAAGTGTCATTGTTTGCACGGTTATATCCTGGTTAAAAAATACATCAGGATGATCGGTTAAATGTTCACTGGGTTGAAGCAGGGAACTTGAACCATCCGATGCACCGCTGCTTACATGCATTACCTGTTGGCCGGTATGATTACTTAATGCAGTTGTATGACAGGTAATGCGGTTAAACTTTCTTGTATTATGTTTCAGCAGTTGAAAAATAGCTGGTACCGGTTCAAATGCATGTACTCTGCTGCCTGGAAACAAACGGCACATTTCAATTGAATCGCCACCCACATGTGCTCCTGCATCAATAACAACCGGATTGGACGGCAGAAATTTGCGGATATAATTTTTATTAATGGTTTCGCTTTTTACAACTGTTGCATCGAAACGCTTCAGCAGGAACAACCATTCAATTTTCAGCTTAAGAAAAACTTTTTCGATAAACCTGATCATCATTATTTGTTTGTTGGAAGGATTCTGATAATATCTCTTTTGATTGAAAACGTATGCGAAGGAAGTTTCTGTTTTACGAAATCGCTTACCTGTTGTTTTGTAGGATAATCATTCTGGCCGTTAAACAGTCTTGCATCATCAATTAAAATCACATGCTTTTTAACCGGATGCTGGCTTATTTGCATCAACTCTTCCATCACCGGTGTATCTTTTTCTCCTTTCCCGGTTACAATGTAATCATCACCCAGCTGAAATTCAGATGAATAATGACCATCCAGCCAAAATGCAACAGGAGTAGTAATGTCAGAAAGTATTGCTGCCAGCTGTTGTGCACTGTCGCCCTGAACAATTTTCACCTTTGGTTCATTACTGAAACGTTTGGCGGCTTTTGATGCCAGGTCTTCATTCAATTCGATGGAAAAAAGTTTTGCAAAGTCATGTTTCAGATATTCTACTGTATCCCCCATATAGGTCCCGGTTTCAATAAACACTTCTGTACACTGATACTGTTTTGAGAGATCAATAATTGTTTTACGCTTAACAGCATATTCAGGTATCGTTAGTTTATCTTTTATTCTTCTTCGCCATTGAAGAGAAGAAAGATACAAACGGTAAAGAGGGGTGACTTTTTTTAATAGTTCTTTCATGTTTTTATTTTTATCTGAACCCTTTATGAATTCCCAGCCTTGCATACAATGCATCCTGCACTTTATTAGTAAGCAGTACCGCTTTATGTGCATTGACTTTTAGAAAAGAAGTGGCAACCGGTGCCCTGGTTTTCATATCGCTCACAATGAAATCAAAGAAGGTTTCTAAACTTTCGTTACTGAGTTCACCGGGTACCCGGCTATTGTTAAACCAGGGTTGGGCAGCCATTTGCAGGTATTGTTCTTCATCTTTGTCTAACTCAATAATTCGTTCAATAGCCTTTTCATAAGAAGCATATTGATTCACATGAACAAAACTGTCAGTATTAAAATCTTTCCCAACTTCTGTATTACCCCAGTAAACGGGAATGCTGTTTACCAGCATGGGCTCAATTAGTTTTTCGGTGGTATAACCGGGGTGAGTAGAATTTTCAAACGAAATCACAAACTTATAGTCTTTAATAAATGCCCGTTTATCTGCTACCGGTCCGCCCACATTATTCAAATACCTTCCTCACGAATCGACCTGCTTATATTTTGATAACAACTGAAAAAAATCAATACGCTCCTTTGCATGTGCATTCGATACCACCATGCAGGCAAATTTTGTTTTGGACCTGAAGTCTTCTGTATGTTTTGGCTGCAGCAGTTTTGTATGATCCCATGCTGCCCAGATGGGCCAGCGCTGATGCCTTGGATTGTTATTGTAAAAATCAGAATCAAGAACATAATCACAACTGTTCCAGTCGGCCCTTACATTTTCCCATCCCAGGAACACACGGTGGCATTTATACTTCAGGTAATTCCGTTGACCATTATATGCATGGGTAAAAAAATACAGGTCGGGATCATCAGAAAGTTCCACCTTGTATTTCTTTTCAAGAATACGGGTAAAATAATTATCGGCCGGGTTAAAATCGGGCCAGAATGAATCAAAATTTACCTGAATGGTTTGCATAATAAATACGGAATACGAAACGGTTATTTCCTCAACTGCTGCCTGGCAGCAATGATGCATGCAAATAAACCAAACTGCCTGTTTTGAAGTAGTTGTTTTTTAATCCCCTGTACACCTTTCCGTTCACGGGCAGGAAAATAAAAAATGGATGGATCAATCCGTTTCAGTTCACGGCTGTATGCACTCAGTACAGAAAAAAAACCTTTCTGTTCTTTCACCACTTTTACTTCAGCTTTATGTAATAACTGACTGTAAGTGATACGGGACATTTCTGTTTTAAATGCCTCCGTTTCAAAACTGCCTGCTTTGGCAGCAGCAAACTCCAGGTAATATTTATACAGTTTGTTGAACTGTGGTATAAGATCTTTTGTTTGCCCGCTGAATAAAGCTGTGCGGAGGATGCGGTAATTATACAAAGGCCTTGCTACTATGGCTACTTTGCTTACATACTGCAGGTATTGCAGGTTAAATAACAGGTCTTCCCAAATGGTCATATCTTCTGCAAACCGGAGTTGGTTGAGTTGAATAACAGAAGTTGAGTATAATTTATTCCAGTTGGCATTGTCATAGTTAAACCGCATCAGTCCGTGTAAAAAAATGTGGCGGCTGTTGGTGATATCTATTACCTCATCTGTTAGATGTAATCGTTTTGCCGGTTCCCTGCCTTCCTCTATTGCCATAACATTGCAGATGGCCCAGTCACTGTCAGTTGTAATAACTGCCTGGTACAATTCCTGCAGCATATCGGGTTCCATATAATCATCTGCATCTGCAAAAGCAGTATATATTCCGGTTGAGCGTTGCAATGCCTGGTTACGTGCCGCACTTACTCCTTTGTTTTCCTGGTGAATTACCTGTAAGCGTTGATCAGCTGCAGCAAGTGCATCAAGAATATTTCCACTGTCATCGGTTGATCCGTCATTCACCGCAATTACTTCAATTTCCTGCATGGTTTGATTCAATACAGAACGTACACATTGCTCAATGTGAAGTGCTGCATTGTAAACCGGAATAATAATGGAAATTTTGGGTACTGGCATAATAGAACTCTGCTTACATATAATACAGCAGTTACTGAAACACTGCTTTATGAATATAGAGGGCGTTTCCTAAACCATTGCCTCTTTTCCAGTCATGATAATCTACCTGGTACAAACCAAAGAAATAATAATCCTGCGCAGCTAAAAATTCAGTGAGTACAGGAAAATATGTATTGCGCTGATTGCTTTGCTGAAAACCGGTTTCACAATAAATAAACGAAATATTTCCCTGCTGCATCATTTGCTGCGCTCCTTTTAATACATTAATCTCAAACCCTTCTGTATCTATCTTCAGCAGGTCAATTTTTTTAATTCCATGCACACTGCAGTAATGATCAAGTGTATCAATACGGATGGTTTCCTCTCTTGCATTGGCAGCGTTATTCATTACATCATCACGCAAAGAATTTAGTACGGTCATATCCCCATCAAAAAGACGGATGGTTTTTTCACCGGCCTCATCGCCCAGTGCAAAATTTTCAAGTACACAATTTGCATCGGCAGCGGCACTTGTTTGTAATTGTGTAAAAGTGGCTTTCACAGGTTCAAAGCTGTAAATTTTTGCAGCCGGTACGTGAAAGCGGAACCAGTTTCTTGTTTGGCCCACATTGGCCCCCACATCAAAAAGTACGTTCACCGATGGATACTTTATTTTCTGATGAATGTCAACAAACAGGTCGGCACCTACAGGAAGGTTGCTGAGTTTATGCAGCCAGTAGCCGGTGGTTTTATTGATGATTTTTTTTATACTGTTCACAAAAATTAAATGTTGAAGGATGAAGAAAGAAACGGATTACATTTAAACATAAGGATTTTTATGTATTGTCGGCAGGTGAAAACCGGCCTGCTGCAGTTGCTGCACTAGTGCTGCTTCTGGTTTTTCTTTAAACAGAATAACACTCACCATATTGGGCTGATGATAATGCGGATGCTTTTTGCAAAGCTCATCACCGGCCTCAATTGCTTTATTTATAGAATCAAGGGCTGCCTTCTTTGGCTTCTTCAAACTCACATCCTTTTTCATATACATCATTAAAGCCTTTCCATGCCAGCCCACCCAAATCCAAGCAGGTAATATCCTTCATCAAGCAAATCAATGCCTCTTCTGGAAATAAATAAACCCGTAAGGAAGATTGAAAGAAAACTAATACCCCCTATAATCCAGGCAGCTTTAGTACTGTTATTGACCATACAATATTTTAGAAAAAAGCTTATGCTGAAACTAATAGATTACATATGAACTCCACATCTGATGAGCCAAGCTCATAATAAAAAGGAAGCCTTAAAAGACAATTGCTATATCGGTCACTTTCAGGCAAAGCCCTGTTTTCCCGTTGAGGAATATAGAAATCGCTATTGTGTAAGCTCAGATAATGAAATACCGGAAACACATCCTGCTTTTTTAATTTATCAATCATTTCTGTGCGGTGTGCAAGGCTTTTACAAACCACATAAAACATATGTGCATTATTGGTTGCATAAGCGGGAACAACAGGCAATTCAATTTCGGCAGCTGCTTGTTGCGGAAAAAGCAGCGAATGATATTGATCCCAGATCAATTTACGGCGTTGTTGAATTTCACCCATGTTTTCCAATTGAGCATAAAGAAACGCTGCAATTATATCAGACGGGAGAAAAGAACTGCCAATATCTACCCAGCCATATTTATCAACCTCGCCTCGAAAGAATTTGCTGCGGTTGGTCCCCTTTTCTCTGATCACTTCTGCACGCTCAATAAACTGCTCATCATTTATTACCAGCATCCCCCCTTCACCGGAAATTATATTTTTTGTTTCATGAAAAGAAAAAGCTGCCAGGTGTCCGATGCTGCCAAGTGGTTTTTGTTTTCCGTCTTTACTTGTGTAATAACTATCTATTGCCTGTGCTGCATCTTCTACCACAGAGAGATCATATTTTTCCGCCAGCGTCATTATCTTATCCATATCACAGGCAATACCGGCGTAATGAACCGGGACAATTACTTTTGTTTTTGGAGTAATTAATGATTCAATAAGATCTTCATCAATACCCGGATGATCTTTTCGGCTGTCACAAAACACAATTTTTGCTCCGCGAAGTACAAAAGCATTGGCAGTTGATACAAAAGTATAAGATGACATAATCACTTCATCGCCGGGGGTAATATTCAACAGGATTGCAGCCATTTCAAGCGCATCCGTACAAGACGTTGTAAGTAAACATTTCAGGAATCCATAACGTTTCTCAAAAAAATCATGGCATTTTTTTGTATAAATCCCATCCCCGGAAATTTTACCCGAACCTACAGCATCTCGTATATATTCTAGCTCCTTGCCTGATAAATACGGTTTATTAAATGGTATCATTTAATGATGGTATATGCTTGTTGAATTCCAAATCCTCCACCAGAAAAATCCTTTTCAATCTCATAAAAAATTTTATTTATTGGATTCGAATAACCGGGATAATCAGACGGGTCGGTAACCAATTCCCTTAAAAACCGTGACCCTAAGTAGTATATTGAACTAAAATCATCATTAGTAAATTGCAACTCTTTATCCTGGAGTAATCTTTCAAGCTTACTTTTTTTAATATACCTGTTAAAATCATGTTCAACCAGGGAAGGAAGTTGTTTCAGAGCTCTGAGACTATTCAGCAGAACAAGTGGTTCCCAAAATGCCTCAGACAATATAATCGTTCCTCCCTTTTTTGTAACCCTGATACACTCATCAATACCTTTAATCTGATCCTCCCAATTGGGTAAATTTATCAAAACCCGTGTAGTATAAACAACATCAAATGTATTATCATCAAAACTCAGATTCATTATATCTCCTGTTTCAAAAAAAACATTTACCGGGTTATTTAATTTTGCTTTCTTCTCTAAGGCAAAATGTATCATGTTCTCAGCATAATCAACTCCATAAAGTTTTCCCGGTTTTTTTTGCAACATGGCAAGTGTTGCATGTCCGTTTGAACAACCTACATCGAGCACAGCATCGCCTTCTTTAATAAACTTAGCGATATTTTCAATTTCCAAATCTATGGCGAAATTATCACCCCATGATGCAGCATGTGAA
>JBEBHT010000180.1:0-8356 GCA_040081135.1 Lacibacter sp.
ACCTCATATTCATTATAATACTTATCAAATTGCTCCTTTGAAATATAGTTTCGTTTAATAGATAAAAACAGGCAGGCTACTACTTCAACTGCAGATCGAAGTGCAATATTCAGGAATCGTTTAAATTCAGGAGATGTTTGACCGGTGCTTCCTTCTGCAATATTTAACACAACAGAATCAGCAGCCCGTTTTATTTGAGAAGCAAGGCTAAAACGTTCATCAGCAGGAAACTTCTTTGACAAAAGATCAATTTCGTTTGACAGATCTACTGCCATTTGCCAGACTTTTAATTCTTCAAATCTGAATGCCATTTATCTGAAGTTTATTGTTTCAGTGTCGCTATGAACTATGAACCATGAACTATCACCCTGCCATTATATCCGCTATCACAAATACCGCAAACACAACACTTGCTATTCCATTTGCTGTCATGAAAGCAATATTCACTTTGCGTAAATCATCGGGCTTTACAATGGAATGCTGGTAGATGAGCATACCTGCAAACACAGCAACGCCGATCCAGTACAACCATCCGAAACCACCATAAACTCCGGCGGCAATCACACATAGCGCAGCAAACACATGCAATACTTCTGAAACATGCAATGCCTTTGCTTTTCCAAGCCAGGCAGGGACTGATTTCAATTCATACTTCTTATCAAACTCTTCATCCTGCAAAGCATAAATAATATCAAAACCACTTACCCAGAATAATACAGTGAATGAAAATAAAATGGGCAACAAAGCAAACTTACCTGTTACGGCGAGATAAGCTCCGATTGGTGCCAGTGCCAAACCCAAGCCCAATACCAAATGACAAAGCGGTGTAAATCGTTTGGTAAAACTGTATCCCAGTACAACCAACAATGCAACGGGCGATAAATAAAAACAAAGTGAATTGATGAAATAAGTAGTGATGATAAACAGCACACTGGTTAATATCGTAAACAGCAAGGCACTGTTGGCAGAAATAATACCGGCAGGTATTTCACGGATAGCAGTACGTGGATTTTTTGCATCAAAGTTCCTGTCTAAAAAACGGTTGAAGGCCATGGCTGCACTGCGGGCGAAAATCATGCACAGTATTACAAGTATAAAAAGTCTGGTAATATCAAAATAGAATCCTTCAGGAAAAATGATAGTGTGCCAGCCTGGGACAACAGAAAATGAAAATGAGAAAACACCTAAAGCAAATCCAATCAACGCAAACGGCAATGCAAAAATGGTATGCGAAAATTTAATGAGGCTTAAATAGTTTTTTACTTTAGTCATATCAATTCAAATACTTCTTCAATCGTTCTTTAATTTCTTCGTTGCTGATGCTTTCTTTTACGGATTTATCATAAATACTTATCAATACAACTGTTTCTTTCACTATCTGAACAAAGCTAATCACTCTTGCTCCCCCGCTTTTACCCTTCCCCTTACTTCTAATTGCAAAACGTATTTTATAACATTGATTCCCAAGTGATGTTCCCTGAATGGGGTTAATAGAGAGCTCCTGAAGAAAAACAGAAAAATCATAACGGAGAGACGGATATTTTGAAGAAAGCTTTTTCAGCTCCTTCTCAAATTCCGTTGTAAAAAGAATTCTATAACTCATTCAGCAACTCTTTTGCTTCACGCAATTTCGTTTTGCCTTTGAGGTAAGAAGAAACTGCTTTAGCGCCTTTTTCAACAGACTTTAATATTTCTTCTTTTGAGGGTTCTTTGTAAATCTTTGTTTTTACTTTCATCTTTTTCAATACATCAAGTACAGCTTTGTATTCTGAACTTGTTTTAGGTTGTACTATGATTGTTTCCATACACTAAAATTACTCATTTTCTGTAAATCTTTTTAAATCCTATTTCACCCTTTCCCTGACAATTTCCCATAACACCACTCCTGCTGCTACAGAAATATTCAGCGAATGTTTCATCCCAAACTGGGGTATTTCAATACATCCATCGCATTGCTGCAATGTTTCCTGTTCCACTCCTTCGGCTTCATTGCCAAAGATTATAGCGATCTGTTCATCCTCTGCTTTTTTATAATCCTGCAACAATATACTTCCTTCCGTTTGTTCAATCCCAAAGATCTTATAACCCGCTGCTTTCAGTTCGGCAATGGCATCTGCTGTTCGTTGAAAATATTTCCAGGTAACAGTTTCTGTTGCACCCAACGCTGTTTTATGAATATCACGATGTGGCGGTTGAGGTGTATAGCCAATGAGATAGATCGCTTCCACTAAAAACGCATCCGCAGTACGGAATACTGAGCCCACATTCTGCATGCTGCGGATATTCTCCAGCACCACAATTACTTTATTCTTCTCCGCTTCTTTAAATTCATCTACTGACTTGCGGTTCAGCTCATCCATACTCAGTTTACGCATCAAATCCTATTTTGCCAGCAAATGTAAGACAGGAAGGCAATTGGCGGCCTTAAATCCCTCATTCCTGCCCTTAATACCTTACCTTTGCCGCAAATTTTGTATAGTATTATGAACACATTTGAAGCGCTTGGTTTGGACGAAAGATTGATGAAAGCGATTAGTGAACTCGGTTTTACAACTCCCACCCCGATACAGGAAAAAGCAATTCCCGTTTTGTTGAGCGGAACAACGGATTTAATTGGCCTTGCCCAAACGGGTACAGGTAAAACAGCAGCATTTGGCTTACCCCTTTTGCAATTGCTCGACGAAAATAAAAAATTTCCACAGGCATTGATCGTTTGCCCTACACGTGAACTCTGTTTACAGATTGTAAAAGAGATGGATATTTTTAAGAAACACATGAAGCATGTTAACGTAGTTGCTGTATATGGCGGAACATCCATCGGCATGCAGATCCGTGACATCAAAAGAGGTGTACAGGTTGTAGTGGCAACTCCCGGCCGTTTAATTGATTTGATAGAACGTAAAGCAATCAATCTTGGAGAAATTCAGTACGTGGTACTCGATGAAGCAGATGAAATGCTGAACATGGGTTTCCAGGATGATATTGAATTTATTCTGCAGAACACACCAAAGAAAGAAAGTACCTGGTTATTCAGTGCAACCATGCCACCTGAAATTCGTAAGGTGAGCCGCAAGTACATGAAAGATCCGGTGGAAGTAACGGTAGGTAAAATGAATACGGCGAACGTAAATATTGATCACCAGTATTTTGTTGTTTCATCGCAACACCGTTATGAAGCATTAAAACGTTTGATCGATTTCAACCCTGGTATTTACGGTATCATCTTTACACGTACAAAAGTTGATGCACAGGCTATTTCAGAGAAACTTACCCGTGAAGGTTATGATATTGATGCTTTGCATGGCGATCTTACCCAGCAGCAGAGAGATGCGGTAATGGGTCAGTTCCGTGATAAAACATTACAGCTGCTGATTGCAACGGATGTTGCTGCACGTGGTATTGATGTAAAAGATATTACCCATGTTATCAACTATGAGTTACCCGATGATATGGAAGTGTACACCCACCGCAGCGGTCGTACAGGCCGTGCAGGAAAGACGGGTATTTGTATGAGTATTGTGCATAGCCGTGAAATTGGAAAGATCCGCCAGATTGAACGCATTGCACAAACACAATTGAAAAAATTTGAGATCCCTACCGGAAAAGATGTTTGCCGCAAGCAATTCTTTTCGTTTATGGATAAAGTTATTAATACTGATGTAAGCAACGAAGCATATGAAACCTATGTTCCCATGCTGCAGGAAAAATTTGCTGAAATGAGCAAAGAAGATATCCTGAAGCGTGTAGCAGCAATGGAGTTTGACCGTTTCCTCAAGTATTATGAAAATGCGGAAGACCTCAACATCCGTGAACGTGGCCGTGACTTCGACAAATTCAAGAGAGATGATCGTGGACAGGGTCGTGGTCGTGAAAGAGAGCGTGAGCGTATTGTTCCGGGACGTGCCGTTGAAGGCCGTAAACCATACCGTGATACACAGGGCCGTGACTTCAGCGGTGGTGGCAACAGTGGTGGCGGTGGATATACCAAACTGTTTGTGAACCTTGGCACTAAAGATGGTTTCTACAAAGCAAGTTTCTTACAATTCATTTTAGATATGAGTGAACTGCGTAAAGAATCATTGGGCAAAATTGATATGCGTGAACTGAACACATGGGTGGAAGTTGACAGCAAATCAGCAAGGCAAATGATCAGTGCCGTTGACGGTAAAAAATTCAAAGGCAGAAGTATCAGGATGAATGATGCAAACAGCAGATAATTAACTTAAACTGATAAAAGCAAAACGCCGCATTGAATAATGCGGCGTTTTTTTATACATCACATTAAACATCACTCAACTTCATTCAATAACAAACCCCGACGTTTCCGTCGGGGTTTGTATTTAAAAGCGCTTACTTTAATTATGCATTCACTTTACCTTTCACCTTTGCAATCACTTCTTCAGCGATGTTATTTGGTGCAGGAGCATAATGACTGAACTCCATGGTTGAAGTTGCACGTCCTGAAGACAATGAACGCAACTGTGTAACATAACCAAACATTTCACTTAATGGAACTTTGGCTCTGATTACCTGTGCATTTCCTTTTGTATCCATTCCTTCCAGCATTCCACGACGACGGTTTAAGTCACCTGTAACATCACCCATGTACTGATCAGGAGTTACTACTTCTACTTTCATGATTGGTTCAAGCAATGTTGGTTTTGCTTTGCGGCCGGCTTCACGGAAACCACCCTTTGCACAAAGTTCAAAACTCATTGCATCACTATCTACATCATGGTAGCTGCCATCGAATACACGAACCTTCATACTCACCATTGGATAGTTTGCCAGTACACCATTGTGCATCGCCGTTTCAAAACCTTTTGTAATAGCAGGAACAAATTCTTTTGGAATTGATCCACCAAACAAATCGTTTACAAACTGGTAGCTCTTACCCGGGTTTTCTTTCAGCCATTCTTCATCAGCAGGTCCTATCTCGAAAATAATATCGGCAAACTTACCACGACCACCAGACTGTTTCTTCAACACTTCACGGTGTTCAACTGATTGTTTGAAAGCTTCTTTATAAGCCACCATCGGTGCACCCTGGTTAATTTCAACCTTGAATTCACGACGCATACGGTCAACAATGATCTCCAAGTGCAATTCACCCATACCACTCAGGATGGTTTGTCCTGTTTCTTCATCTGTTCTTACACGGAGAGTAGGATCTTCTTCTACCAGTTTAGAAATAGCCAATCCCATTTTATCAACGTCGGCCTGTGCTTTTGGTTCAACTGCTAAAGAGATTACAGGCTCAGGAATAAACATGTTCTCCAAAGTGATTGGATGATTTTCATCGCACAAAGTATCACCTGTTTTAATTTCCTTGAAACCTACAGCAGCACCAATATCACCAGCTTCAATAAAGTCAATTGGATTTTGCTTGTTGGCAAACATCTTCATGATACGGCTGATACGCTCTTTCTTACCGCTTCTTACATTCAACACATAAGAACCTGCATCCAGATGACCTGAATACACCCGGAAGAATGCTAAACGACCTACGAAAGGATCAGTCATAATTTTAAATGCAAGTGCAGCGAATGGTTCCTTCGCATCAGGATGACGTTCCATTTCAGCACCGGTATCAGGATCTGTTCCTTTAATGGCTTCAATATCCATTGGAGAAGGCAGGTAACGGCAAACCGCATCCAATGCAGTTTGTACACCTTTATTTTTAAAAGATGAACCGCACAACATCGGCACAATGGTTAAATCAATTGTTGCTTTACGTACAGCTACATGAATTTCATCTTCAGTAATGGAATCAGGATTGTCAAAAAACTTTTCCATCAACTTGTCATCATATTCTGCAACGGCTTCAACTAATTGTGCTCTCCAGTCTTTGGCTTCTTCAAGCATATCAGCAGGAATTTCGATTTCGTCGAAAGTCATTCCTTCTGTTTCCATATGCCAGATGATTCCTTTCATCTTGATCAGATCCACCACACCTGTGAAATCATCTTCAGCACCAATTGGCAACTGAAGAGGTACAGCTTTTGAACCCAACATTTCACGAACCTGTTTCACAACATTCAAGAAATCAGCACCACTACGATCCATTTTATTTACGAAACCAATACGTGGTACATTGTAACGGTTTGCCTGGCGCCATACAGTTTCAGATTGTGGTTCAACACCATCAACCGCACTGAACAATGCAATCAAACCATCCAGAACCCTTAAGCTACGTTCTACCTCTACAGTAAAATCAACGTGGCCTGGAGTATCAATAATGTTGAAATTATATTTTTTGGTATTATCATCCGCTTTACCCTTTATTGTAGGGAAATTCCAAACACAGCTTACTGCTGCTGAAGTAATTGTAATACCTCTTTCCTTTTCCTGCTCCATCCAGTCGGTAGTAGCTGCACCATCGTGCACCTCACCAATTCTGTGGATCATACCCGTGTAGCGCAGGATACGCTCAGTGGTAGTTGTTTTACCGGCATCAATATGAGCCGCAATACCGAAGTTTCTCTGAAATCTTAAATCTGCCATGACTATTTGATTTGAATGTTTATCTTTTTAAAGATTGAAAATGAAATTATTTTATCAGCTATTGTTTCTTTGTTGATCACCTGTTCCGCCTCAGGCGGACACTTCAGGGCTTTGGGATAGTTATCAGCTTATAGATGGGAAGGAAGCCCGGTTTACCCGGAACACCTGAAGCTGATATGTAAGATTTATACTCTCATATTATGCCGGTCAACAAATAATCCAATTCCACGTAGATCAAACACCTCTTTTGATTATTCATTTAGGCGCCGCAAAAGTATGGATTTTCTTTTAAAAAGCAGCAAATAAAAAGCCCCCATTGGCGGGCAAAATGGTAGCCGCTGCCAAATGAAAGCTTTGAAAATTAAAGGCAACTATTTGAAGGGTAATTTTTTACCTGATCAATACCTTTTTGGAAACACTTGTTCCGTTTTGATTATCTCTTACCGACACCACGTAAATACCCGGTTTCAGCCTGTAGATACCTGCCACAGAATGAATAATTTCCTGCTTTTTCCGCTGCGAATGCAGTTCCAGTATTACTGCAATTGTTCAATCGGCTGTATTGCCGCAACTTGCCCTTGTTGCAGTCATTAAAAAAGCTGGTGTTTGATAAGTGCCGGGAACTGTGATGCTGTCGTTTTGATAGATACAATTTGTCTGCAGATCATGAATAGTTACAAGATATCTTCCAGGTAGATAAACCTTCCAGGTTATCAACTGTTGAATAGGCTGTTGAAACAGGTCCTGTAACCTTGTATTGATAGTTACCTGAACCTCCTACTTGCGTTTATAACAACAGCGCCTGTTGCTACGCAACGGGATTCTATAATACCATAAGTAACAGAACGTGGATTGCAGGTTTGAGATAACAGCTGTACAGAAACAAACATCTGCAGAAAGATTACAGCAAAAAATTGGAAACATACCCTCTTCATATAGTCATCCTTGTTTTGGTAAGGACGAAACTATGCTGTCATCAAATGGCAGCATAACCAATAACACTGAGAACAGAAAAGAAGGAACCGAAACCCCCAAAAGAAACAACTCAACAGGAATTCAAATATTGATCTGAAAACTTAAAGAACTTTTCCTGGCACCTATAAAACAAAAAACCGGCAATTTGCCGGTTCTATACAATTAAATCCTGAAAAGTACCGCAGACCTTAACGCATACAATTTCGCTTGGATTAAGTAATGAAATCGCCAGTTCTTCCCGGTTTCATATTTCAATAATACTATTGTGATTTTTCAAAACAATTTTTCTGGCCCTCATGCTTAAATCTGGATGTTAAGGCATACCCGGTACCAGATCGCATCGCCTTTAAGACTTGTACATATCGCTCTGCTAAACAAATCAACCTTCCTATTGCATAACAGCATTAGTAACTGTTCTTCTATCACCATATCAGTATAAATTTTTTACTGACTGATCACATGATTTGCAACTCATTTGTTTTTCACCAGCTTTACAGTTTGAAGTCCTTTCTTCGATTTAATTGTTAAAAAATATATTCCATTTGGAAGTTCTGATAAATCGAAACTGATTTTATTTACTCCCTGCCAAACTTTATTCTTTGGAATAGTTAATACAGTTCGTCCTGACAAATCAATAATTGATATAGCTATATCCTTTGTATCGGCCAAGCTGAATTCTACACTTACAGTAGAAGTAAATGGATTTGGAAATATTTTATAAACAAGTTGATTTTCTGATCTTTCGCCAACAGACAATGGTAAAGAATTCAAATTATAATGGTAAACAGTCATACTCGTTGAGCTGATTGCATATAAACTGGAGTCGCTTGCAAATGCTAATGCCATCCCCCAACCGCCCACGTCGTTTGGTGTGCTG
>JBEBHT010000552.1:0-1788 GCA_040081135.1 Lacibacter sp.
TTCAAAATCCCGGAATACAAAGAATTCAGAAACCTGAGTTTTGAAAACATGGGCTTTTCAGAATCGACCATCAAAATGGAACTGGTCTACAATAACCCAAACCGCTTCGGGTTCCAGGTACGCAGAACAGAAGCTGATGTGTATGTGGATGATGTGTACCTGGGAAAAGCGATCAGCGACACATTAATCAAAGTTGACAGAAAGTCAGATTTTGCAATTCCGATTTATATCAAAACAGATATGAAAAATATTTTCAAAAATGCCTGGAGTGCTCTAACGAATAAAACAGTTTTGGTTCGGGCAACAGGAACTATCACTGCCGGGGTGGCCGGCATTTATAAAACCATCCCGCTTGTATATGAAGGTCGGCATGAAGCCACTTTGTTTGTTCCAAAACCCTGACCCGGAAACCGGAGGATACTTTATGGATACTCCCATGATAAAGCGTAGATACTCCCGCTTTAAAGCGTTCAAATACTCTCTGAGTAGTTCCTCTTTAACTACAGACTTTACTACATAGAGCAAAGAAAGTACAGGCAAATAGAAAATATTCCAGTTTGCCGGATTTCGTACTGAAACAAAAAAAGGTCCGGGTAAACCCGAACCTTACTGCTAAAAAAGATAAATTAATTTTTCTTGGGAGGACCTCCTCCATCTGCTTCACGTTTGCAGCAAATGGGCAGGCGTTTATACTGCTCTTCCTCAGCAGTTACATCATCCGCATCAAAGCCGAGGTTGGCAATAGCTGTCTTGATATTCTCAATATTTGTACGGTCGCTGAGGAATGTTACAGTGGTAATTTTCTTGCGGATATCAACTACAATTTTGGCCACACCTTCCTCCGTTTTCATGAACTTTTCAATCTTATCCTTGCATTCCACGCATTGCGCCTGGGGTGTTTTGATCTGCACAACCAATGGTTTCTTGTACTGTGAAAATCCGGAAATACTGATCAATAAAAGAAAGGAACAGAGTACTGCTTTCATGCTGAACGAATTTTCAATGAAATTATCAATTTACCAGCCAACCTGCTGGATCCTTTGCCCATTTTAACAAAACTTCCTGTTCTGAAGCCTCGACAATGTTCTTCTCAATAGCCAAATTGATAAGAGTTGGATAATTCGTCAATGAGCGGTACTCCACGCCAGCTTTTTGGAAAGCTTCTGCTGCTACATCAAACCCATAGGTAAAGATGGAAACCATTCCAATCACTTGAACTCCGGCTTTACGCAGCACTTCTACCACTTCCAGGCTGCTTTTACCCGTAGAAATTAAATCTTCCACCACTACAACCTTTTGTCCGGCTTCATAAAAGCCTTCAATCTGGTTGCCTAAGCCATGTTCTTTGGGTTTTGGACGAACATAGATATAAGGCAGCTTCAGTTGATCGGCAGCCATTGCTCCCCATGCAATTCCAGCTGTGGCAACACCGGCAAGCAGTTCCGCATCAGCAAACTGTTCAAAAATGACGTTGCACATTTCACTTTTAATGAACTCCCGCACATGCGGAAAGGACAGCACTTTACGGTTATCGCAATAAATCGGACTCTTCCATCCACTTGCCCAAGTAAAGGGTTCTTTTACATTTAAACGGATGGCCTTAACTTGTAACAACTTTTCTGCTACGGCTTGTTCGTTGGTCATGGCGCAAATGTAACAATTTGAACCCTTCAACTTAATGCAGAGCTGCTAAAAACATTTTTATGTACATCAAAATCTACTTCGGCGACAAACCCGTTTTCCTTTGCAATGAAATTGATGATACCATTCATGAATACATGCATCATC
>JBEBHT010000181.1:0-8293 GCA_040081135.1 Lacibacter sp.
TTTTAATTCCCCCACTGGTATAGACATACCATTTTGTATTCCCTTTGCAAATGTTTTCCTGTATGCGACCAGACCCATTTTATCTACTATTTCTATCAAGCAGTGTTTTTTAATGATTTAGTGTAAAATCAATAGCGTTCTGGGAATTGATAGATGCAATAAGGTTATTTCTATGGTATATTTTTAAATACTCATATTCACTTTTGTCGCATTTTGTTTTTTTTGCTTTAAAAACAAGAGAAAGTGTATCAATTGTATTGTAGTTGTACTTTAAATATATCTTCCGTATTTTTTCTGAGTTGAAAGCATCATTGTCGTCAGGTATAATAAAAGCCGGTGCAATACTTATGCTATAAAATCCTTTCAAGGGATTTCTCGGGTCAGACTGACCAGGGAAACTAACCATAACGAACCTTACACCATTTTCATTAATTACTTGTAAACTATCTCTTTTAAAAGTGGATAGTGCTTCGTTATCAGGATACATGTAGTTACCAGTGCTTAAGTTAAATGGATAGATTATCATTTTTGACTGTTCTAATCCTCCATAATCTTCGCAGGGCTTTGTGCAACTATTAAATAATGATGCAAAAAAGGTAAGAAAAATAATTATTAGGTATTTCATATACAATTGTTTTTGTGGTAAGTACAACCTTTATTTCTGTTGTAAATTATGACATTTGAGGCAACTCCACAGTACTACAAAGTGGTAGTTTTTGAGACAGCGATAACAGAATTAATTACCGCAAAAACAAAGCCGCATGTTAAAAATGTTAACAAGTAAATAGAAGTAAGTGTAAACCCTTGTATTTAAGATGTCGGAATGGTATAGTTACTAAAATTGAAAGCACTGTACTACAAGTTAACTTACAACGGCATTCATGTGCTGTTGATGATATTCTTGCTGCTAATGATTAAGAAGAAGATGATAAGAATACCGTCTGCCGGTATTTGCGCATTGTAAAAGTGCTAAAAATATTATGAGGCTGGTTGATGTCGTGGATGTAAAAATTCAAGTAGGATGTTGCTATAGGGTTACCTGAAACTCTTAAATATACACTACTATTTTGAAGGAGGTAATTTGAAAATTACTCTTTTAGTCTTCCCCTATTTTGTATTGTTGTTAGGATATTATTATCCCACTATTTGCAACTGCAATAGAAAAATCAGGATACCTGCAGCAAATCCAACTAATGCAAGCCAGCCAATTTTTTTCAGGTACCACATAAAATGTGTCCTCCGTTTTATCTCTACGAAATGCGTTTGTCAAATCAGGTGGGCAATTTCAAATATAGAAGCCGAGTATGATTTGTCAAACTGCCCTCTTTCGCTTACCCTCATTGTGTTGTTAAAGTTTGTCTTCACTTGAGCCTCTATCTGAAATGATAAAAGCAGCATAATAAAGAATGGGATTATTATTTTTTTTATGATTTAATTTTTAATGTTATAAATTAGATTTATAGAAGTGCCAACAGAGAAATCTGAACCGTGAAATTCATCCGTATTTTCTCGAAATATTTTGTCTTTACGCCATTTATTATAAACAGGTACTAAAAGGTCTAATCCGATTCCAAAATTTTTAAATATCGGTCTAAGAATACCAGCTTGCAAGATGATTGAATTACCAAGTGAATAACTTTCTTTCCTTATTTGAGGGTTTATGTTGCCAAACAAATTGTCATTATCGAAGTCATGTTTAAATTCTTGTTTGTAAGTATTAAAGAAATTATATACCGCAAGAAGCCTAAGGGCAGAATTTTGGGGAAGTATTTTACTTTTATTTTTTGAGAGTATTTTATTGTATCCAACACCGCCAAAATAATTGAAAGAATGGTACGAATAATATTTAGTAGAGTAAAATAAATTTGTTGTAGCTACAGTTTGCTCAAAATCAAAGCCTCGGTGTATTCCAAACTTTTGCTTAAAATAGCCAATGCCAATCTTTCCGTAGAGGTTCTTATATATTGTCTTAGAGTAAGTAAGATTTATTCCGTTACTTATGGCAGTTCCAGATTTGTCCGCAGCCCTTGCTCCGCTATAAGAGTCATAAACTGTTGTCTTATTATAGATTAATGTTTGGCTTAAAGCAAATTCACTGACCTTTATGTTTTGACAAAAACTGTAATAGGAAAAGAGGGAAAGAATTGTGGAAAAGAATATACGTTTCATAAGAAGTGTGGTTTAGTTATTTAACATGGTCTAAGCGTATCAGGTGGTTTTTATCCCGATTTTTTTATTTCTTTCATAGTCGCTGTAAGTTGTTTATTTGTGTCGCCCCAGCAATACCCTAAAGTGGTAATTCTTTTCAAGGGATAACAGAACTATTTACTACAAAAACAAAACCAGTTGTTAAAAATGTTAACAAGTAAATGGGGAGTAAGTAGAAAGCCCTTTATTTAAAATGTCAGAAATAGTAGAGTTGCAAAAATTGGAATCACTGTCCTACAAGTTAGTCTATAACACCTTTCATGTGCTGTTGATGATATTGTTGCTCATGATTTAGGAGAAGATGATTAGAATTCCGTCTGCCGGTATTTGAGCATTGTAAAAGTGCTAAAAATATTATGAGGCTGGTTGATGTCGTGGATGTAAAAATTCAAATAGGATGTTGCTATGGGGTTACCTGCAACACTTAAATATATTCCATTATTTTGAAGGAGGTAATTTGAAAATCACTTTTTAATGTTCCCCTTTTGTATTGTTGTTAGGATATTATTATCCCGCCAGTTGCAACTGCAACAGAAAAATCAGGATGCCTGCAGTAAACCCAACCAGTGCAAGCCAGCCGATTTTTTTCAGGTACCACATAAAATCAATCTGTTCAATTCCCATTACTGCAACACCTGCTGCTGTACCGATAATGACTGCACTTCCACCTGTTCCTGTTGTTAATGCAAGAAATTCCCAGAAGGGATGATCGGTTGGGTAAGTGGCTAAGTCAAACATGCCCTGCGATGCGGCAACCAAGGGTACATTATCAACAATGGCAGAAATAAGTCCTAATGCAATACCAATGAGATAATCGTTCTTGAATGTATTGGTCAAAACAGCTGCCAGTTCTTTCAGTAAGCCAACAGACTGTAATGCTGACACTGCCAGCAGGATACCTAAGAAAAATAAAATGCTGGGTGTATCAACTCTCTGCAAAGCTCTTGCTACGGTATACTTTTCTGCAATTTCTGAGTCTTTGTTTTTATGAATGATGGTTGTAATGATCCACATCAATCCCAACGCCATCAGCATTCCCATAAAGGGCGGTAAATGAGTAATCGTTTTAAATACCGGAACAAAAATTAAAAAACCAAGACCTGAAAATAAAATAATCTGCCCGTCTCTTTTTTCTTTTGTGGTACTGGTAGTTTCCGGTATTACCGCAATCTTCTTTCCCCTGAAGCGGTAAGCAACAATTAATGCAGGAAGAATACTTGCTGCCAGGCTTGGCAGTATCAGTTGCTTCATAATATTCAGTGCGGTAATTTGTCCGCCGATCCAGAGCATAGTCGTTGTTACATCACCCAATGGCGACCAGGCACCACCTGCATTGGCTGCAATGACTATCATACCTGCAAACCAGAGCCTGTCTTCTTTTTCACAGAGTATTTTTGAACAGAGCGAAGTCATGACAATGGCTGTAGTTAAGTTATCAAGCAAAGCAGAAAGAAAAAAAGTAATGGCAGTAATGAGCAGCAGCAGTTTTGATTTACTTGTCGTTTTTATTTTTTGTGTAATGATATCAAAGCCGTCGTGTGAATCGATGAGCTCTACAATGGTCATTGCACCTAACAGGAAGAAAAGGATGGATGCAATTTCACCGAGATGATGCAAAAGCTCTTCGCCCACAAGATGGGTTGTTTCACTTTGCAGTATATAAATTGTCCAGCAAAGCACGCCGGTTATTAAAGCCGATGCTGCTTTGTTGAGTTTCAGCGGATGCTCAAAGGCAATGGCTGCATAGCCCGCTACAAAAACAAAAATCAGTAATGCTGTAATCATACAGGTTTAAGATAAGGAAAATAAATGAAGTGTAATTATAAAACGATCTTCGACAGTACGGCAAAATGATCACTTGCAAATCGTCCTCCCCATGTTTGTGAAATGGTTGCATGATTAATGACTTTCCATTTTCCTTTCAAAAAAATATAATCAATTGGCTCGTCACGTTCTTCTTTTGATTTGAATGCATTGAATGTTCCTGTTGGCCCGTAATGCTGCGTTTGAGAAATTTCTTTTGAATCAGTAAGCATAAGCGGATTTGTTTTATCCATCAGTACCTGGATGGGTTCATCGGTTGGTACAGCATTGAAGTCGCCGGTGATTACGGAAGGAATGGTGCCTGCAATTTCTTTTACTTTCTGCAGCAGCAGTGTTGAACTTTCCCTGCGGGCAATTTTTCCCATATGATCGTAGTGCGTATTAAAAGCAAAGAAGATCTTTTTTGTTTTCCTGTCTTTAAATTTCGCCCATGTTACAATACGGGTAATGGCTGCATCCCATCCCTTGCTGCCGGGAACGGTTGGTGTTTGTGATAACCAGAACATATCGGCTGCAAGCAGTTGCAATCTTGTTGTGTCGTAAAAAATAGCTGAGTATTCTCCTTTTGTTTTGCCATCATCTCTGCCACCACCTGTGTATTTGAAATTGGGTAAACGTAGCTGCAGATCCATCATCTGATCATGCAATGCTTCCTGCACACCCAGCAGTTCAACTTTATGAAATAAAATTTGTGAAGCCACTTTATCTTTTCGGTAGGGCCATGCATTTAAACTGTCGGATGAGGTATGCAGGCGGATATTAAAGGTCATTACTGTTAATGCATCCTGTGCGGCAAGAAATGTAAGTTGAAAAATCAGGAAAACAGGAATCAACAGGGCAAGTTTCTTTTTCATTGTCATTGATTTATTTCTTTGCTAATGGGTTGATATCTTTTAAACATTCATGTAATACACCTTCGCCAACCATTCCGGTTGCGCCGGTAAGAATTGCTTTTATGTTTGTTTGATGTTCCATTGCAGTTTCGAAATTAATTGTTTTACTCAAGGCTTGTACAGTTTCTTATAAACAAAAACCCTGAGCGATGATACTGCTCAGGGTTTTTTTATTTGTGTTCAGTTTTTTTATTGCATCTGCATATCATCGCCACTTTCTGTTCTGTTATTTTTACGTTTAAACAGTGAAGCATCAAACTTACCAAAACGGTAACTGAAGTTCACACGAACCATTGCTGGGTCTCTTCTTCTCCAGCTATCCTGGTAAAAGAAACTTGATTCTGAAATAACCTTGTTCTGTCTTGTACTGAATACATCGCTCCAGTTGGCAGAAACAGTTGCTGTATTGTTTTTAATTTTAAATTCTTTACGGATACCGAAATCAACATAATAGTTGTCAGCAATATAACCTTGGGTTGTTGATATTTGACCACCACCCATTCCACCACCACCAAATCCACCCATTCCACCACGACCACCGCCGCTATTACGTCCGCCAGAAGCAGGTAGAATTGATTTTGAATTGTAATCACCGCTTAACTGCATGCTCCAGCCCTTGCCGAATTTGAATGAGTTGTTGAGTTTGATGAAATAACTGGTGCGTTCATTTGCAAGATCTGGCAATAGAACACTGCCTTCAATTTTTGAATAATAAATATTGGCGTTGTAGTTAATCTCCCACCACTTGGTAACGGTATTGCGGAATACCAGTTCAAGACCAACTGCATAACTACGTGTTGCGTTGATATATGTACTTGCTAAAACCGAATCAGCAAAATCAGGCAGCAGCACTTTACCCTGATAGCGTGAAATGAAGTTGTTTGTTTGTTTGCCAAAAAGAGTTGCAAGGAATGTATTATTTTTTTCTCCGTATGTTTTTTGATAGGTTAATTCAAGTGAGTTGGTAAATTCAGGAACAAGGCCGGGGTTACCTGTCTGGAAATTAGTAATATCACTTCGATCGGTATTAGGTAATAACTGGAAAAAATTCGGACGGTTGATGCGTCGGCTGTAGTTCAGCTGCATATCCTGCTTTCCTTTAAATGATTTTGAAAGGAATGCACTTGGAAAAAGTGCAAATGGAAACTGATTACTGTAACCTGTTGGCTTTCCTACCTCTTGACCATCATATTTTGAATTTTCAATTCGTAAGCCAATCTGAAAGTTCAAGTTTGCTTTTTTAATTTTCTGAGAATAACTGGCATAGGCAGCATTTACATAGTCAACATATGTAAATTCATTACTGGCAAGGGGATTGAATACGCCGTTCAGGGAATTCTTCTGAAAGCTCTGAAACCAGCGAACCTGTGAACGTAAGCCTCCTTCAATTTTAATATTTTCACTGATTGGATCGCTGTAATCAGTTTGGGTTACAAGCAATTTGCTTTCACCACCTCCATCAATACCCTGATTAAATGTTGGCGCAAGCTGTGTGCCATTAGCATCAAAACTGGTGTAAAAGATATTCTGATCATTTACATTATGGCTGCTGTTATAGTTTACATCCGCAGTCCATTCTTTGCCTGCTTTTGGAAAATTATGCTTGTAACTGATCTGACCACCAGAATTACGCATTTCAAACTTGCTGTTTGTATAGCGATCTTCAGTAGTCTGTTTAAATGTTGGTTCAAGTGTGTCATAATGAAAAGTATTTTCATCAAGGCCATTAAAATTACCTCTCATAATTGAACCGGAAAGAGTAATGGTATTTCTGTTGTCGATCAGGAAATCGAATCCTGCTCTTCCAAACCCAAACAAACCATCACTTGTATTTCTGTTACGGGTAAAAAAAGTGTTATCGTATGTATCTAAAAGATTTGTACGGTTTGTTTCACCAAATGAAATGGTTTTACGCTGATTTACTCCAATGTTTGCAAAGAAGTTGATTTTCCCCTGACGTACATTGATATCACCACCTCCAGTTAATTTTCCACGCATATCCACACCAACACGAATACCGCCACTGTATCCAACCCTGCGGTTCTTTTTTAATACAATATTGATGATGGCAGATTGCCCGCCGCTTGCATCAAACTTTGCTGAGGGATTTGTAATGAGTTCAACACTTGATATTGCATCTGCAGGAATCTGGTCAAGTGTTAATGTAGTTGGTCTGCCGTCAACAAAAATTTGCGGGGCACTGTTACGGAGTGTGATGTTACCATCAATATCAACAGTTACAGTTGGTACATTACGCATAATATCAACACCGGTACCACCCTGTGAAACAATATTTTTTTCTACATTGAATATTTTACGGTCAATACCAAGCTGTAACATTGGCTTATCACCTGTTACAACAACTTCACCTAATTCCTTTACATCTGTTTCTAATTTAATATTGCCAAGATCTTTGTCAATACTGTTGAGCATTGAACTCATATCTCCGCCTCCGCTCATATTTACGCTGAATGCCACTTTTTGTTCAATGGTTTTATAACCGATAGCAGTAATTTTCAGTTTATACTGAACCATGATATTCAGGTTCTCCAGGCTAAAGTCACCATTTGCAACTGTGAGCTGACCATTCACTATCACATCTTTTCTTGTTTTAGTAGTGCTGTCAAATTTATTTTGAATCAGCTGAACAGATGCTGCATCAATTGGTTTGCCTGTTTTTGAATCAAGAATTTTTCCATAGAGACGGCCCATGTTCATTTGAGCACCACTGTTTCTTCCACCACCTGCTCCACCCGGCATTTGTGCAGATAACTGTAAACTGAGAAAACAAATAATCGTACTGAGAACAATTTTCATGTTGATTGTTTTTTTTGCGAGGCGCAAATTTGCTTTAATTTGAAGATGTTTCATATTCATTTAGTATGAATGGTATCAATAACCTTAATAGACGCCAAATGTTCAACCGGTAGGTTTTGCTTTGTGATGAGTGGAAACTATTGCGTAAGAAGGGTGATGACAATCTGAAGAAGCCCGATAATAAAGCCCAGCACTCCGCCTATAATTTCAACAAAACGGAACTCTTTAGCCATTACCTGGTACAAAATGTCTTCTAATTTATCGCTGGAGAAAGCTTTTACCTTATCCGTTACAATCTGTTCAAGATCAAGTTGATTTTTTAAAGTTGCCGCATAATCTGTCATCAGTTTTGGAAAAAGAGTTTCCAGCTCTTCCAGGAAAACTGTTTTCAGCTTGTCAATTGTTTTATCGCCTATAAACATGCTGATAACAGGCATACTGTCAGCGAGCTTTACCCTGAGAAAATGATCAATATGTGTTTCTAATTGGGGAAGAACCTGTTTCAGGTTTTCGGGGTTGGTGATTTTTTGTTCGATATCTGAAAACGATAA
>JBEBHT010000553.1:0-1786 GCA_040081135.1 Lacibacter sp.
GACCATCAGCGATATACAACAATTCTTCCCGATCGCTTTCCTGTATTAAAGTTGTAAGAATGGAATTGATGATGTCATAGTCAAGTTCGGTGTACAGTCTGCTTAGCAGTACATCAATGGTGTTTTTTTCAAACTCCGGATCTCGTTTAAAAATGCTGAGTGTTGCAATGGCTGCCAGCACTTCCTGTTTTTTATCTTTAAACAGGCTCTCATTTGTTTCTTTAAATTTTTCCAGGCGTTTTTCATAACGGAGTTTTTCACTCTCCATTTTTTTATCTTCCCGGAGTTTATTGTTTTCCTCTCTTTTTTCGTAACGTACTTTTCTCAACGAGAAGATGCCGGTAATAGCTGCGGTAATGATTCCAACAATCCAGGGCGTATTGCTGCTGGTGATGAGTTGTTTGAAGAATTCTCCCATACAGATAAGGTTTTGTTTCAGAAAGTTATTTCTTTTTACGACCAATGTCAATACCTCACAGCGGGAATAAAAAAAGGGAGGCCAAAGCCTCCCTGTATCCGTAAGTTTTCTGCGTATTATTTAATTTCCCACACTTCATTTCCTTTCAGCAGCTTATCAAGGTTGCCCTTGCCCTTTGTGGCAATCACTTCATCAATCTGCAGCTTCATTGAATCTTCGTAGCAGGCTCTTTCGGTTTCATAAAATACACCGAAAGGTCTTGGCAGATGCATGTCTTTACGTGGATCATCAAACATTCTTACCAGTATCTGTGCTTTATAGAAGTCTTTTTCGTCGTGTATCCACAAATCATCTCTGCTTTGACCTTCTTCCAAATTCACAACAACAGGTTTAAACCCATCTAACTTAATGCCTTTGTTTTTTGCAGCACCAAATACCAATGGTTCACCCTGCACAAGGAACAATGTTTCTTCAGGCTTACTTCCTTTCTCTGTAAAAATTTCAAAAGCCCCGTCGTTAAAAATATTACAGTTCTGATAGATTTCCAGGAAAGAGGCTCCCTTATGTTTTTGACTGCGAAGTAATGCTTCCTGTAAATGCTTGGGATCACGGTCCATACTGCGTGCAATAAATGTTGCATCAGCTCCCATGGCCAGTGCCAAAGGATTAAACGGATGATCAATGCTCCCAAAAGGTGTGCTCTTTGTTATTTTATGTTCTTCTGATGTGGGTGAATACTGTCCCTTGGTTAAACCATAAATCTGGTTATTGAACAGTAACACATTCACATCAAAATTTCTGCGGAGTAAATGAATGGTGTGATTACCACCGATGCTTAGGCTGTCGCCATCACCGGTAACAATCCATACACTCAGGTCGGGGCGTGCAGCTTTCAAACCACTGGCAACAGCTGTGGCACGGCCATGGATTGAATGCATTCCATATGTGTTCATGTAATAAGGAAAGCGGCTGCTGCAGCCAATTCCACTTACAATCACAATGTTTTCTTTGGGGATTCCAAGTGTAGGCATGATCTTTTGAACCTGGGCCAAGATGGAATAATCACCGCAACCGGGGCACCAGCGAACTTCCTGGTCGGTTACAAAATCCTTTGCGGTAAGGGCAGGCAATGTTGTTATTTCAGACATAAGAATATATTAGAACAAATTTAAGCAGAAAATCAACTGCGAAACATCAATTTTAGCTGTTATTGATTTGTATCGGTCAATTCTTCCCAGTATTCAGCTGCTCTTCTTGTATGAGGTATAACGATGGTTCCGCCAACAATATTGGCCACAGCAAAAATCTCGTACATCTGTTCGGTTGTAATCCCCAGTTCATGGCTTTTGCCAAGATGATACTTAATAC
>JBEBHT010000554.1:0-1765 GCA_040081135.1 Lacibacter sp.
AATGGTAGCCGATCTGAATAATTTGCTGAAAGAAAAGTACAATTACAGCAACCTTGTTCTTGGAGGATTTAATTATGAAGTTTGTTTAAACCGTAACCTAATTGATTCTGTAAAACTGAACAGGAATGATATTGTTGATGATGTGGTTCGTTTTGCGAAAAATATTAAAGGAGTTGATCGTGCATTTCCAATAGATAAATTAATGGATCAGCCAATGAGTTATAAAGTGAAAGAAATGATTTCGAACGGCTGGTATCCTAAACGTTCAGGCGATGTGCATCTTGTTTTAAAACCGGGATGGATTGATGGTGGCCCAACTGGAACAACTCACGGGCTTTGGAATCCTTACGACAGTCATATTCCATTAGTTTGGTATGGCTGGGGTATTAAACCCGGCAAAAGCAACCAGGAAGTGTATATGACTGATATTGCCGCAACCCTTGCTGCAATGCTGCATATACAGATGCCAAGCGGCAATATCGGCAAACCTATACTTTCTGTTCTTGAATAATGTTACTGGTACAGCCTCCCTCTCTCCCGATAGCTATCGGGATGGAGATGGACGGGAGGGAGAGGTGTCTGAAGATTTAGCAGTCGGTTCTCAACTGGCACTAATCTTGGCACTTCTATAAAGTATTACAGAAAGCCCCTTTATAAGGGGCTTATCTGTCATTTTGACTAAAGAGAAAATTATGAACGAAAAGAATTTATTTCTGAGACCATCTGAAGAAGACGTTGATTTTTTGCCCATCATCCCATTGAATGAAGCAGAGAGTGATAATGACGAGGAAATGGAAATTCCGGCTGAATTGCCCATCCTTCCTTTGCGGAATACGGTTCTCTTTCCAGGTGTGGTTTTACCCATCACCGTTGGAAGAGACAAAAGCATACAGGCTGTTAATGAAGCATACAAATCAAATAAACTTGTTGGTGTAGTTGCACAGAAAGACAGTAATGTAGAAGATCCAACTGTGAACGACCTGGAAGATATCGGCACTATTGCAAAAGTTGTGAAACTGATTAAGATGCCCGATGGCGGAACAACCGTCATCATCCAGGGAAAGAAACGGTTTAAGATCACATCTATCACATTAGAAGATCCTTTTTTTAAAGCAGCAATTGAAGTGCTGAAAGAAGAACCAACACCGGAGGATGAACATTTTAAAGCATTGGCAGGTTCTATTAAAGATATGGCTGCGCAGATCATTCAGCTATCGCCGAATATTCCCAGTGAAGCATCGATCATTTTAAAAAACATTGAGAACCCTGCTTTCCTGATTCATTTTGTCAGTAATAATCTCAATGGTGAAATTGCAGAAAAGCAATTGTTGCTTGAAACGCAAAACATCAAGCAAAGAGCAGAGTTGTTATTAACGCTTTTACAAAAAGAATTGCAGTACACTGAACTGAAGAATAAAGTAACCAACAAAACAAGAACGGAATTAGATAAGCAGCAGAAGGAATATTTTCTTCAGCAGCAAATGAAAAGCATCAAAGAAGAATTGGGCGGCGACAGCAACGACCTGGAGATACAGGAGATGAAGAAGAAGGGAGAAATGAAGAAGTGGCCCGACACCGCAAAAGAAATGTTCAAGAAAGGAATTGAAAAGCTCGATCGTATGCATCCTTCAACTCCTGACTATTCGGTTGTATACAATCATCTTGATTTAATGCTTGACTTACCATGGAATGAATATACTGTTGATCAGTACGATTTAAAGAAAGCAAAAAAAGTACTGGATCATGATCATTATGGTATTCAGAA
>JBEBHT010000182.1:0-8195 GCA_040081135.1 Lacibacter sp.
GTGGTGTGATCTTTTTAAACTTCTATGCAGGGTTTATTGACAGTACGTATGAAAAAAAGATTGCTGCGTTTCTGAAACAGCATCAGGCAGAAGTTGATTCATTGATACAAAAGGGTAATCAGAAAGATTATGCAGGTATCATGATTGCTGAAAAATATAAAGCTGAAGTAATTAAACTCCGTCCCCCACTTTCTCTTTTGCTTGATCATCTCGATTATATTGTAAGACTTGTTGGTGTTGATCATGTAGGTATGGGAAGTGATTTTGATGGTATTGAAGCTCCACCTCTTGAATTAAACGGTGTGGAAGATTATCCACTTGTTACAAAAGCACTGTTGGAAAGAGGATACAGTAAAAAAGATATTCATAAGATTCTGGGCGGAAATTTTATACGGGTGTTTGAAGCCAATTCAATGAAGTAAACAAAGAGATTTGTTTCTCACAGTGTAACTCTGTATCTCCTTTACGTTGTAAAAAACCAACTGAAGAAGAAATAACAGATTGTATTGTATACTTCAACTCTTGTTTTGAATAAAAATTTTCAGCAATTGCGTGAATGATTCAGACGGGCAGGCGGGCTTCGGATTCCACATTTATCATTGTTGTTCTAAATAACAGTTAACAAATGAACCTTACTAAAAAACTGGAAAAAGAAATATTGCTGATATACAATTCCTATTGGGATTATTATATAAAAGGTAATGTTGAAGCAATGCACCCACTGCTTGCCGATAAATACACACAGGTAGGCAGTGCAGAAAGCGAAGTGTTCTCCAATAAAAAAGAGGCCGTACAATTCCTGTACGATACAATAGACCAGGTGGCAGGGAAATTAGAAATGCGGAACAGGAAAACAACATTGGAACAACAGGAGAACTCCATTCTCATACATGAATTTTGTGATCTCTATGCTTTAGCAAACAACAATTGGGTTTTTTATTCCAAATTCAGAGCATCCACATTCATGCAGCAAAAAAAAGATGGCTGGAAAATTACACATCAGCATTCTTCCTTCCCCGATTCAAAAACTGAAGATGGCCAAAACATTGCTATTGATAAAATAGCAGAAGAAAATCTGCAACTGCGTGAAGCAATCAAGCGCCGCACTGTTGAACTCGAACAAAAAAACCTGGAGCTGGAAATTGAAACGTCATTAGAAAGAGTGCGGGCTGAAGCGATGGGTATGAAAAAACCGGATGATATTCTTGCAATCTGTAAAGTGATGTTTACAGAATTGCAATTACTCGGTTTCTCCGAATTAAGAAATGCACTGATTAATTTTTGGGATGACGACAGCAGTTCCTTAATTGATTATGATTATTCAAACGATACAGGAGGCAATAAGGCAAACCTTTCTTACAGCAGCCACCCGGTATTTGAGCAATTCCAGAAAACGATCAAGAACTCAGAAGATGCATTTGCTGAACTGGTAGTAACAAAGGGCGAATTAGAAAGCTGGAAACAACGGCGGCGTGATAGTGGTGAATATGAAGATCCCCGTCTCAACAATATACCTGCATTATACTATTATTTTTATTCCATTGGTGTGGGTGCGATTGGTATTTCAACATTTAGTTCCATTACAGAAGAACAACTAAATGTATTAAAGCGTTTCAGAAATGTTTTTGATTTTGCTTACCGCAGATATGCAGATGTAGCGCAGGCTGAAGCACAGGCAATAGAAGCACAAATAGAACTCGCATTGGAAAGAGTACGTGCAAGAACAATGGCCATGCAGCACAGCAACGAGCTACCCGATGCCGCTACTATTTTGTTTCAGCAAGTACAATCATTAGGTATGCCGGCATGGAGTGCAGGTTATTGTACCTGGAATCATGACATGTCAGTCGTTACGTTATGGATGAGCAGCGAAGGTGTTTTGCAACCGCCATTTACAGCCCCCACGACAGAAGATGAATTATTCATAGAAATGCGAAAGGGCCAGGAGGATGGAAAAACATTTCATGTGGTGGAAATGGGTGGCGAAAAATTAGTGAAGCACTACAAGTATATGCGTACACTTCCTTTAATGGGTGATATTTTAGATTCGATTATTGCAGCAGGTCATCCATTGCCCACTTTCCAGATAATGCACCATGCCTATTTCTCAAAAGGGTTTCTATTGTTTATTACGTACGAACCTGTTCCTGATGCACATGATATCTTCAAACGTTTTGGAAAAGTATTTGACCAAACCTATACCCGTTTCCTCGATCTGCAAAAAGCAGAAGCACAGGCAAGAGAAGCACAGATTGAAGCTGCATTGGAAAGAGTGCGGAGCAGAAGTATGGCCATGCATAAAAGTGATGAACTGCTGGAAGCATCTGAAATTCTTTTTGTAGAAATGCAAAAGCTCGGTATTGAAAGCTTAACCGCAGGTTATGTGTTAATGGATAAGGAAGAAAAAAACGGCTTGAATTATACACCTGATCCATCCACTAAAAAAATATTGCCGCTGCCCATTATCATTCCGCATAACGAAACCATTCAAATGCGGAATATAGTAACGAACTGGAAAAAGGGGAGTTCGTATTATATAGTTGAAATGGATGAAGAAGAAACTATCAGCCACCAAACATTTATTGCGGAACGAAGTACCAACTTTACATTGAATGCGGCGCAACTGATCGCCATATCACCGGCAAGATTGTCACTGCATAATTTTTATTTTAAAGAAGGGTATGTATTGATTGTAGGTGGCCATAAATTATCTGCAGAGCAAACAGATATTATGTTGCGGTTTACAAAAGTATTTCAACAAACCTATACCCGTTTCCTCGATCTGCAAAAAGCAGAAACACAGGCCAAAGAAGCAAAGATTGAAACAGCACTGGAGAGAGTAAGATCCCGGAGCCTGGCCATGCATCATTCCTCAGAGTTATCTGCTGTGGTGGATACGCTTCTCCGAGAGTTTACGAATCTTGAATTTACGCTTACCTTCTGTATCATCAACCTGATAGATGAGCAAGACAGGAGCAATACAGTTTGGGCTGCTAATCCCGAAACGGGAAAGGACCCTGAATCCTATTACATGAAATTTGAAGATTATCCCTTCCATCATGCCATGTGGAATGCATGGAAAGAACAGAAGAAGAATTTTATTTACACCATAGAGGGGGAAGAGAAAAAAATCTATGATGAATACCTTTATTCAAAAACCGAATTCCGGCGTTTCTCAAAACATGTTCAGGAAGCGAACAAAACTCTGAAAAGATATGTGGCGGGGTTTACATTCTTCAAGTATAGCGGACTCCAAACAGTGAGTGAAAACCATATATCAGAAGATGAATTGAAAATCCTCGAACGTTTCGGCAGGGTCTTCGAGCAATGCTACACCCGTTTTCTTGATTTACAAAAAGCAGAAGCACAGGCAAAAGAAGCACAGATAGAAACGGCACTGGAAAAAGTAAGGAGCAGAACAATGGCCATGCAAAGTAGTAATGAACTACAGGAAACTGCTACTGTTCTTTTCAATGAATTTAAAAAATTAGGCACAGAAGATATTTACCAGGTTACTATTGGTATATATAATGATGAAGAAAGATTGATAGACTTCAGGTCAACAAGCTGGGCAGATGATGGTGCACAGGAAAGCCGTTCATTTAGCTTAAGCATGGAAGAACCAACAGTAATAAAGCCTGCGGTAACTGCATGGAAAGCCAATAAAAAATCGTTGGTGATTGACCTTAGCGGAGAAGCATTGGAAGGATGGCTTAATTACCGGAATAAAATAAGCGGTATTACCAAAATGAGTAAAGATACAGGTGGACGAAGAGTGATTACTGCGGCTTATTATTCCAAAGGGCATTTATCCATTTCAACACCGTTGCCGGTACCAGCAGATACATTGCGTACATTAGAACGTTTTGCTGCCGTATTCGACAGTACCTATACCCGTTTTCTTGATTTGGAAAAAGCCGAAGCACAAGCACTACGGGCAGAGCAGGATTTAATAGCCATTAAAGAAGCCAAGCAAAAAGCAGAAGAGGCATTAACAGAGTTGCAGTCTACCCAAAAACAATTGATACAAAGTGAAAAAATGGCCAGCCTTGGTGAACTCACTGCCGGCATTGCACATGAAATTCAAAACCCATTAAACTTTGTCAACAACTTTAGCGAAGTAAGTAAAGAGTTACTGGATGAAATGAAAGAAGCTATAGAGAAAGGTGATACAGAAGAAGCGAAAGAAATTATGAATGATGTGATTCAGAATTTAGAAAAAATAAACCATCATGGTAAAAGAGCCGATGGTATTGTAAAAGGAATGTTGCAACACAGCAGCAGCGGCAGTGGTAAAAAAGAACCAAATGATATTAATGCACTGGCAGATGAATATTTGCGGTTGGCTTATCATGGCTTAAGAGCCAAAGACAAATCATTTAATGCCACTATGAAAACGGACTATGATGAAAGTATCGGCAACATCAACATTATTCCGCAGGATATGGGAAGGGTAATTTTAAATTTACTTACAAATGCATTTTATGTGGTAAATGAAAAAGCCCTGTCGGCGGTTGCAACCCCGACAGCGGCTAAGTACGAACCAACTGTTTCTGTAAGTACCAGAAAAGTTGGCGACAAGGTAGAAATAAAAGTTGCTGATAATGGCAACGGTATTGCACCAAAAGTTTTAGATAAAATATTTCAACCCTTCTTTACTACCAAACCAACAGGCCAGGGAACAGGTTTGGGTTTATCGTTGAGTTATGATATTGTAAAAGCACATGGCGGTGAGTTGAAAGTGGAAACGAAGGAAGGGGAAGGCTCAGAGTTTATAATTAAATTACCCCTTGCATAAAAAAGTGAGCATATGAAAAAAATTACAACAGGCATTTTGTTTATTCTTTTTTCTTCCATCTATATACATGCACAGGTTGGCCCGCCGTTGGTCTGTGAAATAACATCAGACTCGGTTATGAACCAGGAAATTGACACTGCACACCGCCAGGTGCTGGAAGACAAAGAGGGTAGGTGGACAATTGATGAAGTAAACAGGCCGCCGCTGGCAGGCAAATTTCAGTACAGCGGTATAATACAGCCGCATCCAAATAAAATCATTAACGCATACTGGTTCCGGTACAGGTTAAAAAACAAAATGGAAAATGAATGGACATTTTTATTAAGTGGACAAAACGAAACTGCTGATTTTTATTTGTTGAGGCAGGATGGTAAATGGCAACATTTGGTAAGCGGTTTTTTTAGTGAATGGGAAAAGAAAGACGGTTTTAAAGCTGCCAACTATGTGCAGATAAACATTAAGGCAAATGAAGTAATAACAGTTTATCAGCGTATCGGTAATTCATCTTTCAGCCGCAATTCCGGCTTGGGGTTCAATATAGCTTTTTCAAATACAAACAGGATGTTGAAGGAAGTATATGCAGATACAGTTGACAAAAAGATATTCATGTTTCCGCTTGATGATCTGCAGGGTGCTTTTTTTATCGGTTTTTTATTCTTTGCTGCTTTTTTTAATTCTTTTTTTTATGCGGTTTCCCGGGAAAGGATGTTCCTGTATTTTACATTGTTTGTCCTTTTATCAGCTATTCACAGGTTTCAACCTGTTTTGTACAATCTGCTTGCCTGGGGATACAAAGACCTTCGCCATTATCGTACTATTACCCAATTTAGTTGGGCGTTCAGCTTCATTTTTCTTTTTCTTTTTTTCAGGCAGGCATTCAAAGTGCCTGTTCATTATCGCAAATGGGACAAAGTGCTGATTGGCATATTTTCTATTTATGGGCTAATAACGTTGGCTAGGGTTTTGGCAGGGGCATTTTTGCTTTCCTCATACGAAAAGCCGCTTTATACTTTATTTATGCTGATTGAAGTTACCTGCATGGAGGCACTGTTTATAACGCTTCTTTTATATATACCAAGGAAAGACCAGATTACAAGACAAGTTTTGCTTGGTGGTATGCCCATCATATTCCTCTGGTCAGTGGTTACACTATTCTCAAGCAATTCTCTTTTAGCCTCGTTTAATATTTTGCCCAATATTAAAAACTTGTTAGACAATAACATTGACTTAATGCAACTGGTATGTATCGTTTGGTTTATTCTCTTCTTTTCCTGGTTTTTATTTATGCGTTTTAATATGCTTAAAAGAGAAAGTGCCCAGAAATCTTTAGATAATGAAAGATTGGCAAAAGAAAAGGAGATAGAACGCAATGAACTGATTTCAAAACAAAATGCAGAGCTTGAAAAAAAGGTCGAAGAAAGGACGCTTGAATTGAAACACTCGCTGCAGGATTTAAAGCTGTCGCAGGCACAACTGATCCAATCTGAAAAAATGGCTTCGCTTGGAGAACTCACTGCAGGTATTGCCCATGAAATACAAAACCCGTTGAACTTCGTTAATAATTTTAGTGAAGTAAATAAAGAATTATTGATGGAGTTAAAAGATGAAATGAAAAAAGGAAACCTGGATGAGGTAAATGCAATTGCTGATGATGTAATTAGCAACGAAGAAAAAATAAACCATCACGGCAAACGTGCCGATGCTATTGTAAAAGGAATGCTGCAACATTCCAGAAGCAGTAGTGGTGTAAAGGAGCCAACCAATATCAATTCGCTTGCCGATGAGTATTTGCGTTTGGCTTATCATGGATTAAGAGCAAAAGACAAAACTTTCAACGCCACCTTAAAAACTGATTTCGATGAAACAATTGGCAACATCAACATCATTCCGCAGGATATTGGCAGAGTGATACTCAACTTAATCACCAACGCATTTTATGTGGTGGATGAAAAGAAAAAACAAATTGGTGAAGACTTTGAACCAACTGTTTCGGTAAGTACAAAAAAGATAAATGACAAGGTTGAAATTAAAGTGAGTGATAACGGCAATGGCATTCCTCAAAAAGTTTTGGATAAAATATTTCAACCCTTCTTTACCACCAAACCAACGGGGCAGGGAACAGGCTTAGGATTGAGTTTAAGTTATGATATTGTAAAAGCACATGGTGGGGAATTGAAAGTGGAGACGAAGGAAAATGAAAGTACAGTGTTTACAATAGTATTGCCAATACAGGCACTGTATGGTTCCGATTGATATTACGAAGAAGATGGAAACGAAACAAGGGTAAGGCACATCCGTTATCACCATCTTTCCATTTTCTTTAGTTGCAGTTTAAATTTATACATTTAATAAAAAATGCATTGCCGTTACTTTCTATTTATTGTTTTAGCCGCAGGTGTTGCTGTTAAAGCCCATGCGCAGGCGGAAATCAAAACAACTAAAGGAAAAACCTATGCAGTGATCATTGGTATCTCCGGCTATGAAAACCAATTGGTTCCACAGTTGCAGTATGCGCATATAGATGCACAACTTTTTGCTGAATACCTTCAATCAAAAGCAGGTGGTCTTGTACCCGATTCCCAATTACAGATATTGATTAATGAGCAGGCAACCATTGCTGCCATTTACAATGCTTTGTACCGGCTCAAAAAGCAGTGCAATGAAAATGATGTCGCATACATTTATTTTTCGGGTCATGGCGACGTGGAAACAGAAAACACAGCAACATTGGGTTACCTGCTTGCTTATAATTCCCCTCCTAACAACTACCGAAACAACGCCATTAGTATTGAAGAAATTAATAACACAGCCAACTATCTTACATTACAGAAAAAAGCAAAGGTGATGCTTATAACAGATGCCTGTCATTCGGGTAAGCTGGCCGGAGATTTTTTTAAAGGCAAACAATTGGTGGGTGAGCGGTTGCAAAATGTATTAAACAATGAAGTGCGGCTGGCATCTTGCAGAGCAGATGAAGAAGCGGCTGAAAGCATAGATTGGGGTGGTGGCCGGGGTGTCTTTTCCTTTTACCTCCTCATGGGTTTAAATGGTATGGCCGATGCTGTGAATGATGGCAGCATACAATTAAAGGAAATTCAACACTACCTGGATTCCTGTTTTGCTGCCGATGAAGTATTGATTACAAGAAAACACAAACAGCATCCTGTAATGGATGGCAATCCTTATTTCCCGGTAAGTTTTGCAGGAGCTGAGGATGCAGCTGCTTATCAGTCCACATTCATTAAAAAAGATTCCACAGTCAATAAAATGCCACAGGGCCTGCTGGTTTTTAAACAGGCCGGTGTTTCTCCGCTTGATTATTTTTTCAACAGCATGGAAACAATGGTGTTTGAAGATCTGCTTCACTCAGGCAACTACAAAAAAATTAAAACAGATG
>JBEBHT010000555.1:0-1763 GCA_040081135.1 Lacibacter sp.
ATAGTTGTTATCAAATTCACCTTCTGTTAAAAATTGTGTGAAGGTGTTTAATCCTTCATCCATCCACCAGTATTGTCTTTCATCGCTGTTTACAATCATCGGGAAGAAATTGTGACCCACTTCATGAATCACCACACCAATCATTCCATACTTGGTTGCTTCGCTGTACGTACCATCTTTTTCTGTACGTCCGAAGTTGAATGCAATCATCGGGTATTCCATGCCCTGTGATGCTTCAACTGAAATAGCAACCGGGTAAGGATAAGGAATGGTATGCTTTGAATATACTTTCAGTGTATGTGCAGTAACTTTTGTTGAATACTTGCGCCACAAGCCATAAGCTTCTTTCGGATAATAGCTCATGCTCATGATCTTCTTTCCTTCCACATAAGTTGGCATGGCATCCCACACAAACTTGCGGCTTGCACCCCATGCAAAGTCTCTTACATTCTCTGCTTCATAGATCCATGTTTTTTTATCGGTTGATTTCTCTTTTTCATTGGCTACAGCTTCATCAAGTGTAACAACTTCCACCACATCTTTTGCAGCGAGTGCAGTTGTCCAGCGTTGAAACTGTGCAGCAGTTAAAAGCTGTTTGTAGTTCTGACATTCACCTGTTGCAGCAACTACAAAATCGCCGGGCACAGTCATCTTTACTTTGAAGTTGCCAAAGGTTAATGCAAACTCAGCACCACCGCTGAACTGTGTGTTCTGCCATCCCTGGAAATCGCTGTAAACAGCAAGGCGAGGATAGAACTGTGTCATAGTGAACACGCTGTTTCCATCTTCAGGGAAAAATTCAAAACCACCACGGCTTCCCCAGATTCCACGATCAGGAATTTTATAATTCCAGTCGAGTTTGAACACCAGTTTTTGCCCGGGCTTCAATGCAACGGGTAAATCAATACGCATCATTGTTTTGTTGATGGTATATTTTAATGCAGTACCTGCAGCATCAGTCAGTTTGGTAATCTTTACACCCAAACCCTGTTCTTCGGCCATGCGCCATTGTTCCAAACGTGTAAGCTGATTGTTACTCATCTGCGTTTCCATGCGGTTACGGGTGTTGCGTAAGTTATCACTGCCTGGGTCATGAATGTTACCATCCAATTGCATCCATATATATGTAAGCTGATCAGGTGAGTTGTTGAAATAGGTAATGGTTTCAGTTCCTGTTAAACGGAGATTAGGTTCATCCAGTTCAACGCTCATATCGTAATCAGCACGCTGCTGCCAGTACTTAGGACCGGGAGCACCGCTGGCGGTACGATATTCATTAGGACTCTGTAATAAATAACCCAGTTGCTCAAAGCGGTTGCCATGATTACTTCCGGGATTACTCTGTGGTGGTTGCGCCATGCCAATCACCGAGATCAGTAAAAAAGCAAGTAAAAAACGAATATGCATAGTTTAAAATTTTAAAAAGGAATACGTTCAATTGCCATGATGAGCGATAAACCAAAAATACCTCCACTCATAAACACGGTCCATTCTCTCCGATCTGTTTTCAGCAACTGCACAAAAACGAATGAAATAAAAAGTACAACAGCAACAATCAACAACTGCCCTGCTTCCAGGCCAAGATTAAAACCAAGTAACTGGCTGAAAATGTTTTCACTCTTGCCCAGCATACTTTTTAAATAATTGCTGAAACCCATACCATGAATCAATCCAAACACAAGAGCAGAAATATAACGCCAGTTGGTATGTTTCTTATCGGTGTTATTACCCAGCAAATTTTCCAGTGCAGTAATGAAAATTGT
>JBEBHT010000556.1:0-1762 GCA_040081135.1 Lacibacter sp.
GACAGGTTTGTGCTTTTGCATTACAAACACAAAAAATGACGAGTATAGTCAGGCATTTTTTCACACAGGCAGTTTTTGATTCAGAAAAATAAGTGTTTGTTTTTGCTTCTGCAACGGATTAAATTTTTTTAGCCTCATCAACCAATGCTTCCGTACGCTATTTTTGCAGCATGCAACTACTCGACGGAAAACTGGCAGCCCAGGCCATTAAAGAAGAACTTAAGCAAAAGACAGCTGTATTAATAAAAGGCGGAAAAAGAGTACCACATCTTGCAGCCATATTAGTTGGTACAGATGGTGCCAGTGAAACTTATGTGGCTTCAAAAGCAAAAAATTGTGAAGAAATTGGTTTTCAATCAACCCTGAAACGTTTCCCTTCTACCATCAGTGAAGAAGAATTGCTGCGTGAAATTGACCGGCTGAATAATAATGACAATATAGACGGAATTCTGGTTCAGCTTCCTTTACCGAAACATATCAGTGATGATAAGGTGATCAATAAAATCAACCCGTCAAAAGATGTGGATGGTTTTCACCCTGTAAACCTGGGGAAAATGGTGATCGGTTCTCCAACTTTCATTCCGGCAACTCCTTATGGAATTTTGTTACTGTTACAGCATTATAAAATTGAAACAAAGGGTAGACATGCCATTGTTATTGGCCGCAGCAATATTGTCGGCACACCTATGAGTATTCTGCTCAGCAGAAAAGCAAATCCGGGTAATTGCACGGTTACTACCTGTCATTCTGCAACCACCAATCTCAAAGAAATCTGTTTACAGGGCGATATTATTGTTGCCGCATTAGGTCAACCAGAATTCTTAACAGCCGATATGGTGAAAGAAGGTGCGGTGATCATTGATGTTGGTATCACAAGAGTTGCTGATGCTTCTAAAAAAAGTGGCTTTGCATTAAAAGGCGATGTAAAGTTTGATGAAGTTGCTCCCAAAAGCAGCTATATCACTCCTGTACCCGGTGGTGTGGGATTAATGACCATTGCCGGATTATTGATGAACACCTATAATGCTTACCAGCAAAAGAATTCCTGAGCATCTATTTACCTTTGCAAAGAATGACTGAACAATTGATTGATACAACTCAACAGGTATTGCCTGTAATGGAATCTTTCTATACCCTGCAGGGAGAAGGATTTCACCAGGGCAAAGCTGCCTATTTCATCCGCCTCGCTGGTTGTGATGTTGGTTGTGTATGGTGCGATGTTAAAGACAGCTGGGATGCAGAGAAACATCCCCGCTTCAGTATTGAGGAAATTGTTGAGAAAGCAAAACAGGAATCAGGAAACATCCGGCAACATATTCTTGCAGTAGTAACAGGTGGTGAACCTTTGATGCATGATCTTACTGAACTCACTAAAGCATTACATGCAGCAGGATTTCAAACCAATATTGAAACATCAGGATCAAGCCCGTTGAGTGGAGAATGGGATTGGATCTGTCTGTCACCCAAAAAATTCAAAACACCGTTGCAGGAAGTAGTTCCGTATGCACATGAACTGAAAGTGGTGATCTTTAATAAAAGTGATTTTGACTGGGCCGAACAATACGCAGCGCTTGTTTCACCAGAGTGCAAACTCTTTCTTCAACCCGAGTGGGATAAAGCCGCACAGGTAACACCACTCATCATTGAATACATCAAAGCAAACCCGCAATGGGAATTGAGTTTGCAGATTCACAAATACATCAATGTTCCTTAACAACATCGGCCTTCTTTTTTCGTTATATTGAAGATCAAATTCAATACA
>JBEBHT010000183.1:0-8165 GCA_040081135.1 Lacibacter sp.
AAGGGATTATAAATCCGCAAAACAATTTCGCAGAGCAGAAGCGCCACAACACAGCCAAACAAAAATGCTTTGAGATTTTTTCTCATAGAATGAAGTTATTTAAAATTACAATTGCCACGGAGGTACGGATAATGCGGAAAAATATTCCGTGATGTGAAGTCACCTTTCAGGTGAACAGACATCAATAAAAAAATTTGCCACAGATACATAGAAAAGAAAAGCATGACTTATGTCATGCTCATTATTTTTATTTTGTTGATGTGGTAGTTCCAAAACCAGGATTTGTACAGTTGCACCGTCCCCTCTCTATCGGAGAGGGGATTGAGGGGTGAGGCTCTTATTCAAACGTACTATAGTAATACGGCGTCTTTGCTTCAAACTCTGCACTGCAGGTATCCACCATTTTGTACACTCTTGTAATACCCCAGGCTTTCCTCTTTTCATACAGTTCATCTTCTGAAGCATCTTCTTTCATAATGCGGCAGATCTGTTCATCACCGAAGCCCATGCGTTTTGCTTCACGTAATAATTCTTTTGTGATGCTTTGCATGTCATGCTTCATCAACTCCCTTTCCATGTTCACAATATCCTGGATCTGGTAAATAAACCAGCGGTCGATCTTGGTTGCTTCCACAATTGTTTTCACACTTACACCAGCCATCAGTGCATCTTTAATACGGAAGATGCGGTCCCATTTCGGCACCTTAATGTATTCAATCAGCTCTTCAGCATGTTTTACACTTTGTCCATAGTAACCTAAACCAACTGCATTGTTCTCTAAACTCTGACAGGCTTTTTGAATCGCTTCAGTAAAGCTTCTGCCAATACTCATTACTTCACCAACGCTTTTCATCTGCAAACCAAGACGGTCATCAGCACCTTTGAACTTGTCAAAATTCCAGCGGGGCATTTTAACGATCACATAATCCAGTGCTGGTTCAAAGTAAGCTGAAGTAGTTTGTGTGATCTGGTTTTTCAACTCATCGAGTGAATAACCAATAGCCAGTTTCGCAGCAATTTTTGCAATGGGATAACCTGTTGCCTTACTTGCCAATGCGGATGAACGGCTTACACGTGGGTTGATTTCAACAGAAATAATTTCTTCTGTTTCAGGATTCATGGCAAACTGTACGTTACAACCACCGGCAAAATTGCCGAGGCTGCGCATCATTTTAATCGCCATGTTCCGCATGTTCTGAAAAGCTGTATCGCTGAGGGTCATAGCAGGAGCAACGGTAATACTGTCGCCTGTATGCACACCCATCGGGTCGAAGTTTTCTACTGTACAAATGATCACCACATTATCATTCTTATCACGGAGCAGCTCCAGTTCAAACTCTTTCCATCCAAGCAAAGCTTTTTCAACCAGTACCTCATGCATGGGACTTGCCTGTAAGCCACGTTCCAGCGCACTGTCTAATTCATCTTTATGAAAAACGATGCTACCGCCACTTCCACCCAGGGTGAATGATGGACGGATCACCAACGGTATCCCTATTTCCTGTGCAAATTCTTTTCCTTCAAGAAGTGAGTTGGCAACCCTGCTTGGCGCTACACCAATACCAATCTTAATCATCAACTGGCGGAATTTCTCCCTGTCTTCAGCGGTGTCAATTGCCTTTACATCTACCCCGATCATGTTCACATTGTATTTTTCCCAAACGCCCATTTCATCAGCCTCTTTACAAAGGTTGAGAGCAGTTTGTCCACCCATGGTAGGCAACACAGAATCAAGTTGTGGATTTTCTTCCAGTATTTTTTCAATGCTTTCAATCGTGAGAGGCCACAGGTAAACTTTATCAGCCATCATTGGATCGGTCATGATGGTGGCGGGGTTGCTGTTGATCAGGATCACTTCAATTCCTTCTTCACGAAGACTGCGGGCAGCCTGCGAGCCGGAATAATCAAATTCACAGGCCTGGCCAATCACAATGGGGCCACTTCCTACGATCAGCACACTTTTTATCGATTTATCTTTTGGCATGGGGAGAATTTGGCTGCAAAAGTATTGGATTGAGCGGAATGAAGAGACGAAAATTTTACATCAGTTATTCAGATTTTCAAAGCAGTTATGTAACGAACGTTAGCAACAATGTGCATCTGCATTGGCGACGCTCCGTTTGATAGTTGGAACCCTGTTCAGCTTTTCGCACTTTCTGTCTTAACGTCTTTGTGGCAAACCGTTACTTCTATCTGCCTTATTTTTGCAGCATGCTGAAACATTTTTTCATTTTTTGTTTTTCATTTTTTGTTTTTCATTCCGCTACTGCTCAGCTTTTCCCCGCAAAAAATTATCCAAAGGGTTATTTCCGTAATCCGCAGAACATACCAATTAAGCTCAATGCTAATTATGGCGAAATGCGCCCCAACCATTTTCATATGGGTCTTGATTTCAGTACGCAGCAGCATGAAAATGTTGCAGAAGTGGCCGTGGCGGATGGTTATATTTCGAAAGTGAAGATTGAAGCAGGCGGTTTCGGCAATGCGATTTATATCAGTTATCCAAATGGCTATACGACGTTATATGCTCATTTGAATACATTTTATCCTGAGTTACAAAAATGGGTGATTGAACAGCAATACAAAGCACAGAGCTGGAAGATTGAGCTCAACATTCCTCCCAATTTATTCCCGGTAAAGAAAGGGCAGTTTATTGCATACAGTGGTAATACAGGAGGCTCACAGGGTCCCCATCTTCATTTTGAAATCAGGAGAACAAGTGATGAAGCCTGTTTGAATCCACTATTGTTTGACTTTAATATTTATGATGTTACTCCTCCTGATTTGAAACGGTTGGCAGTGTATGATCGCAATCAAAGCACTTATGAACAAATACCAAAAACAACGGCATTAGTAAAAGCGGCAGGTGGATATTCAGTTCCCGGCGGAACAATGATCGTAAACAGCAGCCGAATCAGTTTTGCGTTTGTTGCAACTGATCGTGTTACAGGCGTGCCCAATCCCAATGGAATTTATGAAGCAGTAACGTATGTTGATGGTGAACCTGTAAGTGGTTTCCAGGTAGATGATATTGATTATTTAGAAACCCGTTACTTAAATGCACATGCAGATTATAAGATTAAGTCAAACGGCGGACCATACTATCAGCATATTACTGCATTACCCGGTGATCGTTTGAAAATGTATCAGCAATGGAAAGACGATGGAATGGTTGTACTCGAAGACACAGCCACACATCAAATAAAAATAGTTGTAAAAGATGTCAGCGGAAATGCATCAACAATTCAGTTTAAAGTGAAAAGAGGAGCAACTGTTACAGCACCTGCAAATTATCAGCACGACAGCAGGTATATGCTTCCCGGACAGATCAATGTGTTTGAGCGGGACGATATTCAACTGACTACAAGTGAAAAGAGTTTGTACGATGCTATCCGTTTTGTGTACAATTATAAAACCAGTGCTACGGCTTATTCCAATATTCATGTATTGCATACCCCGGCAATTCCGGTGCATGATTCCATGCACATACTGATCAAACCAAACAGAACAATTCCTGCTGAATTGCAGAACAGGATCATTATGGTGAAAACAGCCAAAGGAAAAACAGATGTTATGAAAACAACTGTAACTAAAGGCTGGCATGAAGCAAAGTTCAGGGATTTTGGTGAGGTTCGTCTGGAAGCTGATGCTGTTCCGCCAACCATTGCAATTATGGGAATAAAAGAAGGCGGAACATTATCAGGAGGAAAAATTACCATTGTGGCCAATGATAACTGGCGTAAAATAAAAAACTTCCGGGCCGAACTGGATGGTGAGTGGTTACGTTTTGTACAGCGTGGTAATGGATTTACTTACTGGGCCGATGAACATTGTCCGTCAGGCGCACATGAGTTGATGATTCATATTGAAGATGAAGCAGGAAATGTTACAGAAAGAATAATCAGGTTTACAAGAAAGTAAAAGATTGGATGTAAAATAGAAACACGGATGACACGGATGTTTGCTGATGATCACAGATCAAATCTGTACTAATCGGTTTCAATCAGTCTTATCAGCGTTTCTATAAAATAATAAGACATGGCAACAAAAAAAGAAGCAGTAAAGAAAGTTCCCTTTAAAAACTATGTTACGAAATTGAAAGCCGGAGATAAAGCGCCGGTGTTTAAGGGCCTCGATCAGGATGGGAAAAAAATATCATCAGCAGAATACAAAGGAAAAAAAATGATTCTTTATTTCTATCCGCAGGATGATACTCTCAGCTGCACAGCACAGGCATGTAACCTGCGTGATAATTTTGCTGAACTGAAAAAATTGGGGTTTGAAATTATTGGTGTAAGTGAAGATGGAGTGATGAAACATAAAAAGTTTGAAACAAAATTCAGCCTGCCATTTCGTTTAATTGCTGATGAAAATCATGAAGTGATTGATGCCTATGATGTGTGGGGCAAGAAACAATTCATGGGTAAAGTTTATGATGGATTGTTACGTACTACGTTTGTTGTTAATGAAAAAGGGATCATCGATCACATCATTCTCCGGCCCAATACAAAAAAACATACTGCTCAAATACTTGAGTTGCTGAAATAAAAGACATACAAAGAACATCAATCCCTGTTCAAACATTGAAAATCCCTGTTCAGTATTTTTAGAGCTTTCTCATCTTAACAGTCGGCCTAACTTACTCAAAAAAAGTTATGAAAGGATTTACCCTGTTAACCGTACTGTTTTCTTTTATATTGATAATGAGCTGCAGTAAGTCGGGTTCCGGAACTGGTGGAGGAACCGGCGGCGGTGGCGGCACACCTCCATTTACGCCAAATTGCGTTGGTGCTGCAACCAGTTTTTCTGCTGATGTAAATCCAATCTTTCAAACAGTCTGTGCACAGAGCACCTGTCATAATTCAGGTTCGGTTAACGGGCCTGGAGCTCTTACTAACTATACACAGATCAGCGCATCAAAATCATTAATCAGGGCTGCAATTCTCAGCGGGGCAATGCCCAAAACAGGTACGCTCACAGCTGCGCAGAAGAACTCTATCATCTGCTGGATTGATGCAGGAGGTGCCAATAATTAACAGATAATAAAAACACTGTGTTTAAATAGGGTGCATCTTTACGATGCACTTTTTTTATGCAGATGAATATACGAATCAAAGAAAATTCTTTTCTTGCTTTACTGGCAGCAAAAAAACTAAAAGCCAACAGAGTAGCGATGGTGATTGGTAAAACCATTCATCTGCATAATACATCGAAGGAAGATTTTATAAATGATCAACGCTGGCTTAAACATGAACTGGTACATGTTGAGCAGTACAAAAAGCACGGGCTGTTGAAATTTCTTACACTGTATGTTTGGTACAGTTTGAAATACGGTTACTATAATAATCCGTTTGAAGTGGAAGCAAGGGAAAAAGAAAAAGAGCTTCCCGACGAAAGCTCCCTGAAAATTTAAAGTAAAATTATTTTACTGCCCCTGTGCTAAACTGTACGCTTTTTTATCGCCCCACATATTTAATAATTCAAAGGAACAGATTTTAAAGTTGCCGCTCATGCTTACATATAATCCAATAACATCCTGTTGATTCAGCGGATAATCTTCAATACTTTCAAAACGCACATTATACTGGTTTACAAGATTGGTATACACTGAGCCTGTTGGCCAAACCTGTGTGCCACGGTTGCTGATGTTCACCAGTTTAAATTTAACACCGGCATGACGCTGGCATTTTACAGCAATTTCTGTTGGCTGTTCTTCACTTTCAATAAACAGATCCACACCAACAATGGTTTCCTGTTCAACTTCATGCGAAACCATCATTGAATTAAATTCCAATTTCAATGGAGTGGGTGTGCCGGGTTTATTCGGAATAATTTCTTTTGCACCCAGTTCAGGTTTCTTTCCAAAGTTGCCGATGATGGCTTCTGCAAACTGGGTTGTATTCACTGCAGGAATTGACTTATCACCAAAATCTCCTGTATGAACACCACTTTCCAAAGTATATAATAAAGCATTTTCAATGATGTCTGCATTCTCTGTTAAACCCACATGACGCAGCATGGCAAATCCGCTCAGCAACAAAGCAGTGGGGTTGGCAATATTTTTTCCGGCAATATCCGGAGCTGTACCATGCACTGCTTCGAAGATGGCAATATGATCACCAATATTTGCTGATGGTGCAAAGCCCAAACCACCAACCAAACCTGCACAAAGATCACTTACAATATCGCCCTGTAAATTGGTGAGCACAACTACATCAAACAAATCGGGTCTTGTTACCAATTTCATACAGAGATCATCTACAATAATATCATCGGCTTTGATCTCCGGATATTCTTTGGCTACTTCATAAAACACTTCAAGAAATAATCCATCTGTAATTTTCATGATATTGGCCTTGTGACCACAGGTAATTCGTTTTGCTTTTTCCTGTCTTGCCATTTCAAATGCATAGCGGATAACCTGCATACTTCCGGGGCGGGTAATAAAACGGCGGCTCAATGCCACATCATGAGTAAGCATGTGTTCAATACCGCCATAAGTATCTTCAATATTTTCTCTTACAACTGTAAGATCAATGGGGATGCCAGCTTTACTGAAAACAGTATCAACACCATGCAGTGTTTTGAATGCTCTTTTATTGGCAAAGGTGTTCCAGGTTTTGCGGGCAGTTACGTTGATGCTTTTTACACCTTTTCCTTTCGGGGTTTCCATTGGCCCCTTAAACAATAAACCCAGACGTTCAATTGCTTCTTTGGCTTCAGGGGTCATACCATTGTTAAAACCTTTATCAAACACCCACTTGCCCATATCTACAAATTCATACTCAAGGGGAACCTTATTCGCTTTAAAAATATTCAGTACGGCTTCCATTATTTCAGGACCGATGCCATCACCTTTAGCAACTGCAATTTTCATGTGTTATTGTTTTTATCCCGATAGCTAACGGGAACGGCAAAGGTAAGCTTCGGGGGCTTTGAAAGAAAAGGAACTGAATCAAAAGAGGATTAATTTTTTAAAGGATCCAGTCCACTTCACCAAAATCATAAAACTCATTTGTGTCTGATCCGGTAATGAGTTGTCCCTGTTCGCTTACGGAATTGATGATGGTTTCAAAACTCCTGCTGCCTTTTTTCAACCTCACCATTTCATTGCGTTTATAGAGTTGGCAGTTGTATTGATCATAGAAACCGGCAAACCCATTTTTTTGGAGCTGATCGATTGAATGCATCAGGTTAGAATGGATGTTCAGTGCCAGTTGTTTGATGTCGGTATCCTGCCCGGTTATCTGTTTGATGGATACCGGATTTTGCAACCCTGTAAACTCCGTTTGATTTACATTGATCCCGATTCCAATAATTGCCCATTGCCATTGTGTACCACGAAATACGTTTTCAATAAGGATGCCTCCTGTCTTTCTGTCACGCCAGTAGAGGTCGTTGGGCCATTTAATCTTTGCTTCATCACCCACTAGTTTCTCCAGTTGGTTACGAACAGCAACAGCAGTTGTTGCCAGTAACTGAAAGCCCTGGGTTGCCAATAGAAATAAGGGTTGTACAATGATAGAGAAGCTGAGGTTTTCACCTGCTGTGGTTTCCCAAACCTTCCCCCGCTGACCTTTTCCCTTTGTTTGATGATGGGCAAACACCACTTTTCCATGCTGTGCCAGTCCTTCATGTACCAGTGCCATGGCATAGTTGTTGGTGCTGTCCACCGTGTCCAGTTCAATCCAGGAGCTATCTGATTTTTTAAGAGGCAAGGTTGATGAAGATTGTTTAATTTTGGACAAATTAAGAAATGTAAATATGCCGCTGAATAGCGGTAAAACAAAAAACAGATTTTTTCATTAAACAACCCATCGATTGAGCACACTATCTCTGTCAAGTACCAGGAGCAAAGAAACCAAGTCAATTTCCCGCATAAACCGAAACAGCAAGTTATTTAAAACCATCCTGAAAGCTATCCAGGAAAAAAAAGGCGAAAGCATTGTGAGCCTCGATCTTCGTAAGATCCCTGAAGCGGTTGCTGATTTCTTTATCATTTGCGAAGCAAGCAGTACAATCCAGGTAAAAGCAATTGCTGATAACATTGAATACCAGGTGAAAGAGAATTGTGAAGAAGGGCCTTACCGCCATGAAGGGATGACGGCTTCGCATTGGGTGCTGGTTGATTATGTGAATGTGGTGGTGCATATCTTCCATTCAGA
>JBEBHT010000184.1:0-8157 GCA_040081135.1 Lacibacter sp.
TTTGTATATTGTATAATAATCTAAAAATTATACAATGAAGCGACTTGCATGCCTGATCATCCTGAATCTTTTTACAGGTTATTTTGTTTACTCACAAAACTATAATAATACAGTTCCTCTTTTCACAAATGAAAACAAAGGCGATTGGTATGTTTATTTAGAAGGCGCAGGTAAAAACAAAGATTCGCTTGGCGTATTTCAGTTGGAAAACGGGATGATACATGCATCAGGTCAGAAGTTTGGCTATATCGGTACTGCAAAATCATACAGTAATTTTTATCTCACACTTGAGTTTAAATGGGGAACGAAGAAATATCCTCCACGCCTGAATGAGAAGAGGGATGCAGGAATATTGTACCATGCTGTCATATATAATGGTGATAAGATATGGCCTAGATCGTTAGAATGCCAGATTCAGGAAGGCGACTGTGGCGATATATGGTTAATAGATTCGGCTTCAGTGACCCATGCAGATACGATAACGCCAAAGCGTAATTACCACCGGGTAATAAAATCAAAAGATGCAGAAAAACCTACAGGTGAATGGAACAAGGTGGAAGTAATTGTAAAAAATGGAAACATTACTTATGTTATAAATGGGCAGATAGTGAACGAAGCAAAAAACTCAAGCCTTGGCACCGGACGCATATTGTTGCAATCAGAAGGTGCTGAAATTTATTACCGGAATGTAAGGTTGCAGGAATTATAAACGCACATACACTATTCTAATACCACAACATCAAAAAAAAAATTGCAGTTTCAAAAGATTTTAACTGACAATGCCTGAATAATAATTAAAATTATAATGCTAAAATCTATAAAAGAACTCAGACGTTCGTTTCTTTTTATGGTTTATAAAATAAAATTGAACGCTTCATTGAGATAACATTCCCGAATAATTACCATTTATGAAAAGACTTGAATTAGGTTTAAAAAGACAACAGTTTGTTTTATTATTTGCAGTGCTGTTTTTATTTTCAGCTACAAGGGTTCTGTCACAGAATAACCCACCACAAAAAAGCAAGTCGGAAAAGAAATTTGTGCATAAAGCTGCAGGCAATCCATATTTGCCGCTTTGGGAGCATTTGCCCGACGGAGAGCCCCGTGTTTTTGAAGATCCCGATAACCCGGGAAAATACCGTGCTTATATTATAGGGTCGCATGATTTGAGGGTTAATAGTTATTGTGGTCCGGACATCAGAGCATGGTCGGCGCCTGTAGAAGATTTATCCAGTTGGCGTGATGAAGGACCCATTTTTACTTACCCGATTGACGGGCAATGGGATGTTATGTATGCACCGGATTTAGTAGAGGTGAAAAGAAAAAATGGCAAAAAAGAGTATTACCTGTATCCTCATAGTCGTGGGCCCAACAGGGAAGCAATGGTTTGCAAGGGCAGCCGACCGAATGGGCCTTTTACACCTCTTAATTTAACTGAAGACGGAAAGCGTACTGTTGCAGGGAGTCTTTTAGGATTCGATCCGGCTGTATATATTGAATATGTTACCGATCCGAAAGATCCTGATTATGAGATCGGTTTCAGGGCTTATGGATTCTGGGGATTTCAAAGATCATCTGCAGCGCAGTTAGATCAGCAAACCATGTATTCCCTCAGGCCGGGCACAGAAGTCATTAGGTACTTGCTGCCCGCAAGCCGGAGATATGGAGAGATAAGGGAACCTGCTGGCACACAATATCCCAACATCTATCCCGGTGAGGATCTGGGCACTTTCAATTTTTTTGAAGCATCTTCTATACGAAAAGTAGGTAATAAATATGTGACTGTTTTTAGCGGATATTCAGGTCCTGAATATGGAGTTAGCAGTTCCAACTCAACATTGCGTTATGCTTTTGGTGATTCGCCTTTAGGGCCATGGAAAAGCGGAGGTGTTGTGGTAGATTCCCGTGCACCGGTGCTTAACCAGGATGGAACCGCAATAACAACTACAAATGCAGGACATAACACGCATGGCAGTATTGAGTTGATCAATGGGCAATGGTATGTATTTTACCACAGGCCTCCAAGAGGATTTGGGTTTGCACGTCAGGCCATGGTAGCTCCGGTTAATGTTAAGTGGGATGAAAAACCGGTGGCAGAAGGTGGTACTGTTTCCATCCGGGCATATGATCCTTATGCAGCAGATGGTTTGTGGACAGCAAAAGACAGCCAGGGAAAAGAATATAAAGGTGCTGAAGTTACTTCAGAAGGTTTCCATTTGTATGGTCTCGATCCATATCAATATTATTCGGCTGGGTACGCCTCTTATCTTTCGACTAACAATATCCAGCAGGACTCTTGGGATATTTGGGATAATCATATGCCGATTGAAAAGGTTAAGAATGGCAACATTATCGGTTACAAGTATTTTGGTTTTGAAGGATTGAAGAAAAATCAAAAAGGACTGAAAGCTTTTGAGGGAACGAAGAAAGGAAATAACACAGCCTTCAACCTCTTTCTTACACCAAAAACGGAAAAAGCCTTTAAGGTAAATGTTTGGCTGGATGGGCCATGGGATAATGCTACATGGAAAGGAAAAAAAATCGCTGAGATAGTAGTACCTGCGAATTCTAAACAACAGGTAACGCAATATACAGCAGACGTTTCCCGGTTTGTTGACGGCTTAGGTAAGAAGCATGCAATTTATCTGGTAGCAGAGGGAGCAGAATCGGATACGCTTTTTAATTTAAGCGGGCTTGGTTTCAGTTCTAAGAACAGGAAAATAGTTCGTCCGGTTGTACCAACAGTTAGTATTGCTGTTAATGGCCAGGCGATCAGTATTCCAGCTACTCCTGTTCGATCTACCAATGCCAATGGTATTGTGGGTTACGATATTTATCAAACAACTTATAAACTTAGTGCAGGCAGTACAGGAGCACCTAAAGTAACTGCTTCTTCGAATAATTCAAAAGTAAAGGTTGCTGTCACGCAAGCGGAATCATTGTCCGGAACGGCTGTTGTGAAATTCGATTATAATGGAGTAGTGAAAACATACAGGGTTGTGTTTAATTCGGAATAAAAAATGATGACTGTGTGAGATTTCGCCATTGCAGTTGTTGGTCGAAAGAAGCACGCTGTCGTTGGTGTATGTCATCCACTGACCACAGGTACCAGAATTTTTTTTTGCTGATTTTACAAAAGGAGTATTATTATATCTTTCAGGAGCAACAATCGAAAACATTTTAAGGATCTGCTATGAACATAAAAAGAAAAACATGGTTACTTGCGGGCTTTGTAATTTTGGCAGGAGCAGGATTACAGGGATGTTCTGCAACATCAAAGAGCAAAACTGATGGCACCACCAAAAGCGATACTGCAAGAAGCATCGCACAATACTTCACGCCAACGATAACATCAAATAAGACCCCCGATGCTGAAGGGTTTATTCGACGGTGGTTACTCTTAGAACCAATTAACAAACCAAACCGAAGCAATACTGTTTTTACAGACAGTTACATCCGGAAAGCATTTGATACAATGTATTTTCCGAACCAATTTACTGTAGTACCTAAAGATGGAGAAAAAGTAAAAGTTGGACAGCAGGAACTAACCTGGCATGCATTAGACAGTAAAAATTTCAACGTGAAATTATTTCGTTTCGCTTATGGGTTAAGAAAGGAAATATATGGAGTTCTGTTTTGGTCAGTAACCATAGTTAACAGTCCGCATGAAATGAAAAATGTAAGAATGGCGGTAGGGTCAAACTCAGCATCGATGTGGTGGTTAAATGGAAAAGAAGCAGTGATACTTTCCGGAGACAGACGTATGGTAATGGATGATTGTGTTTCCACCCGTTTAACACTAAACAAAGGAAAGAACATCATCCGGGGGGCAGTCATCAATGGTCCCGGCATGAGTGATTTCTGTGTTCGCTTCCTGGATGAAAAAGGAGAGCCCATAAAAAATCTCTCTATCAGTTATGAATGAAACGAACTTGTTGCTGGTAAAACAAACAGCAATGAAAAGAACGATCAACAACATGTGAATGCATCAGACAATTAAAAAAAATCAAATTATTTACTGATGAAATTAAGAATTAAAATAATTGGTGCTACAGCCCTGTTATCATTGTGTTTAACTGTAACAGCAACAGCACAGGTAGGAAAACCATTTATACATGATCCATCAACCATTATGGAATGCGATGGCAAGTATTATACATTTGGCACAGGTGCAGGTGGATTAATTTCCGAAGATGGCTGGACATGGAACAGTGGTGCAATAAGACCCGGCGGAGGAGCAGCACCCGATGCAATGAAAATTGGTGATCGGTATCTTATAGTCTATGGTTCAACTGGTGGTGGATTGGGAGGCGGACATGATGGTAAGATAAATACCATGTGGAATAAAACGCTTGATCCAAAATCGCCCGATTTTAAATATTCAGAACCTATCGTTGTTGCTTCATCGGCCAATATGGAAGATAATGATGCAATTGATCCGGGCCTTCTTCTTGACCCAACCGATGGCCGTTTATGGTGTTCATACGGCACTTATTTTGGGTTCATTCGATTAATAGAACTTGATCCCAAAACAGGAAAGCGTGTAGAAGGCAACAAGGCACTTGATATTGCCATTGACTGTGAAGCCACAGAACTGGAGTATCGTGATGGATGGTATTATCTATTCGGCACACATGGAACCTGCTGCGATGGCGCCAACTCAACCTATAATATTGTTGTTGGTCGTTCCAGAAAAGTAACAGGTCCTTACCTTGATAATATGGGAAGAGACATGTTAAAAGGTGGAGGTAAGATGGTAATTGCAGCTGGCGGAAGAGTGAACGGCCCCGGACATTTTGGACGTGTTGTTCTTGGCGATGGTGTTGAAAAAATGTCCTGCCATTATGAAGCAGATTTAGATCAAAGTGGACGCAGCGTATTGGGCATCCGTCCGTTGTTATGGAAAAATGGATGGCCTGTTGCAGGAGATAATTTTAAAGAAGGTACGTATGAAATTGAATCGGAGAGAAGAGGTTATGCTTTAGAGTTAACCGTTGATTTTGTACGGATGGCAGGTAGAATGCGGGGACCCCAACCTGCTAATGAACCGATAAAATCAATTCCATCGCAGGAATTAGCAGATGTAATTAATACTTGGCCAACGGGAAATATTGGAGTAAGAATCGGAGACTATATGTTCCGCCCACATCAAAAATGGACGATTACAGTAGTTCCCGAAGCAAGCGGATATTTAGGTAGTCCATCTTATAAAATAGTAATTGCAGGAACAAACAGGGCATTAGCAGCAACAGCTGATGCTGAAGTAATAACGGTTCCGGCATTTACCGGTGCACCTGAACAATTATGGCGAATTGATCAATTGACTGATGGTACCTATAGAATAATGCCTAAGTCAGTACCAAATTCAAAAGAGCTGTTAGTGCTGGTATCTTCCGGAGACAGTACACCAACACTTGAAGTATTTGATATGAATAGTGATAATTCTAAATGGAATTTTAAGGCTCACTAAACTGAATTTATTGTTAAGAGAGAAGCATGTTGATTCAATATGTGGCTCTCTTTTTTAAACTTCGTTTTGCAGGTTTGCTTACTATGCTCAATTTCAGAAACAATAATCATTACAAAAGAAATCTGCTATGAACAGAAAACACAAATCCTTATTGCCAGCAATTGCTTTTGTTGTTTTAACAGGATTACAAACAGGTGCCATTACCGCTTTGGCACAGCCACCGGGTCAGGGACAAAGGCCACCCCTGCCTCCCATATCCATAAAAGGGGATACCACCCATACGCTTTCCAAACACTTTACGCCGGCCTCCGCTGCAAAAAAGGCACCTGATGCAAAGGGATTTATTCAACGCTGGCTTGTACTGGAACCTGTAAAGAAAGATATTGCCAGGAATAATATATTCACCGACAACTACCTCAGAACAACTTTTTCAACGGATAATTTTTCAAGTGATTATACCACAGTACCTGGGAATGGCGATAGCATAAAAATAGGAGACCAGCAGCTAAAATGGTATGCACTGGACAGCAAGACATTCAACTTTAATTTATTTCATTTTACTTACGCAATCAACAAGCCAAGATACGGCATACTTGTTTGGCTTGTTACCGTCATTGATTGCCCGGTAGAAATGAAAAACGTTAGGATGACTGCGGGCTGTAATTCCGGAAGTATGTGGTGGCTGAATGGGCAGGAAGCTCTTATGCTTTCCGGCGACAGGGATATGATTGTGGATAATGTTACCTCTTCCCGTTTAACACTTAAAAAGGGAAAAAACATTATCCGTGGGGCAGTAATCAATGGACCGGGTATGGCTAATTTCTGTGTTCGTTTTTTGGATGAAAAAGGATCGCCAATAAGAAACGTAGGTATCAGTTACCAATAAGATTGTTTGCCTGCTCATCATATCAATTATACTGAAAACATTATTATGCAAAGAACGAAAATAACCATAACTGCCTTGCTCGCAGTATTCACACAAATAACAATTGCACAGGTTGGAAAACCATTTATTCATGACCCGTCTACCATTGTTGAATGTGACGGAAAATATTACACATTTGGTACAGGTGGTGGTGGATTAATATCCGAAGATGGTTGGACATGGTATGGCGGTGCTGTGAGACCAGGTGGTGGCGCAGCTCCCGATGCCATAAAAATTGGCGATCGCTATCTTGTAATATATGGAGCAACCGGTGGTGCAAGCAACCACAAGGGGGCCATTCTTACCATGTGGAATAAAACATTGGATCCAAAATCACCTGACTTTAAATATTCTGAACCCATTGTAGTGGCTACTTCTGACGGTTATGAAGAAAATGACGCCATTGATCCCGGTGTGATGTTAGATCCAACTACCGGACGTCTTTGGCTAAGCTACGGCACCTATTTTGGATTCACCCGACTTATAGAATTAGACCCCAAAACAGGAAAACTCAAAGAGGGTAATAAACCCGTTGATGTAGCCATCGTATGTGAAGCCAGCACTTTAGTCTATCGAGACGGTTGGTATTACCTGCTTGCTACTCATGGCAGTTGCTGTGATGGTGCCAACTCTACCTACAACGTAGTGGTTGGTCGTTCAAAAAAAATAACAGGTCCTTATCTCGATAACGTGGGAAGAAGCATGCTGGAAGGTGGCGGCAAAATGGTTGCTGTTACTCGTGGCGGATTAATAGGACCAGGGCATTTTGGACACATGATTCTTGAGAAAGGAGTTGAAAAAATGTCCATCCATTATGAAGCAGATTTAGAACAAGGTGGTCGCAGCGTATTAGGAATTCTTCCACTACTTTGGAAAGATGGATGGCCTGTTGCAGGAGAAAAGTTTAAAGAAGGCACTTATGAAATTGAATCAGTAAGAAGAGGATATGGATTAGAGCTGGCAGTTGATTTTACAAGAATGGCAGGTGGACCACGGGGATTTGGCCAACCCAATAATGAACCCATAAAACCTGTTCCGGCCCAGCAATTAGCAGATGTAATTAAAAACTGGCCAACAGGAAATATTAATGTACGAATAGGTGACTATATGTCCCGCCCCCATCAGAAATGGACGATCACTGATGCCCCGGATACCACCGGATATATAGGAGGTCCTTATTATAAAATTGTATTGGCAGGAACGGAACGGGCATTAGCAGCAACGGCCGATGCAGAAGTAATAACAGTACCGGCATTTACCGGCGCACCGGAGCAATTATGGCGAATCGATCAGTTGACGGATGGCACCTACAGAATAATGCCTAAGATAGTTCCCAATTCAGGAAAGAAGTTAGCACTGGTATCTTCCGGTGACAGCACACCGACGCTTGCAGTATTTGATATGAATAGTGATAATTCTAAATGGAATTTTAAGGCTCACTAAATTTTAAAAGCGCAAGTGTTCCGCAGGATCGCTTGATGAAGTTTTATTCATCCGGATCCGATAGCTATCGGATGTAGCGGGCATTTGAAATACAACTGCTGTTTATTACTTTTATAAGTGCATTCGAATATTGATTTCCCGATTGTATAAGATCAGATTTAACAGTCATCGGTGTACCGTTGTTTTGGAACTGTTGCACCAGTAAAAGAAAATAAAAATAGATGGCAGTCAAAAACAAGACAAATGAAACAGATGTTGATGTAAAAGATTTCATCAACTCATTCGTTGACAACGAACAAAAGAAGGCAGACAGTTTTCA
>JBEBHT010000185.1:0-8142 GCA_040081135.1 Lacibacter sp.
GCTTATTGGTGCGGCTTTGATAATAAGGGTTGTTAACCCCTTTACGGCGATAGTTATCAGCAGCACTGTCGCTGATAATATTTGTGCCACCACCTTTTGATACATCATATCCAAGGTTCAGGTTTGCACGCAGACCTTTAACAAAAGGAATCTGGTAATCAAACTGAATGTTACCGATACTGCGGTACACTTCACTGGTATTTTCCCTCAGGTTTAATAAACCTACAGGGTTACGGTTTGACAACTGGGTTGGTAATCCATCCGGATCTGTCCATTCCCAATAGCCACCATATCTTGCACTGCCGCTTTTAATTGGTTTGGTTGGATCGAAAGTGATAGCATTTCCAATTGCACCTTCATTTGCAAATGCATTGGTTGTTCTTGCGCCTTTTAAATTCAAATCAACCTTTAATTTGTTATTGAAGAAACTTGGGTTGAGATTTAAAGAAGCAGTCATACGTTTAAAGTTTCCTGTCTTTAAAATACCATCCTGGTTTAAATATCCACCAGATAAACGGAAAGGCAACATGCCCTTTGCAATAGCACCTGTTGCACTTAAATTATAATCCTGGCCTAAGGCATTTCTGTAAATTTCATCCTGCCAATCGGTACTTTCTTTACCAAGCAACAGAACCTGCGCAGCTGTTCCTTTTGCACTAACAATGGTACGAACTTCATCAGCAGATAATACTTCAACCCTGTTTGATGCTGTTTGAACAAAAGCCTGTGCACTGAAGTTGAGTTTAATTTTTCCTTTCTTTCCTTTCTTGGTAGTAATCAGAATTACACCGTTAGATGCACGTGAACCGTAAATAGCTGCGGCAGAAGGATCTTTTAAAATGGTAAACGTTTCAATATCGTTCGGGTTGATGAGGTTGAGCGGATTGGTTGCACCCGCAATGCCTCCGTTATCAACAGGAACTCCATCAATAACAATTAACGGATCGTTACTTGCATTGAGTGAAGCACCACCACGAATACGAATGCGGCTTCCGCTACCGGGTGCACCGCTGTTGGGTGTAATCTGCACACCGGCAACTTTACCTGCAATTAACTGTTCAGGAGTTTGAAGAGCACCCTTCACAAAGTCTTTAGAAGATACTGTAGCAACAGCACCAGTTAAATCTCTTTTACGTTGTGTACCGTAACCAACAACGATTACTTCGTTGAGTGTTCCCTGGGTGGAAATCAGTTGAATGGTTAAAGAGGATTGTGTGCCTACCGGAACTTCAGTGGTTCCAAAACCAACTGATGTGATAACAAGCACTGCATTGTTTTCAACTGCAATCCTGAAGTTACCTCCTGCGTCTGTAGTTGTACCGAGATTGGTTCCTTTGATAGTAACAGAAGCATTGGGTACCGGGCTTCCGTCTTTACTATCTGTTACCTTCCCTGTTACAGTTTTACCTTGGGCGAAAATAGTTTGAGCTAATACCATCAACAGAAGCATCAATGCCCCTGCTCTGGCAAGCAGTCGTTTGGGGATCATAATCAATAGTTTAATTTTAAGAATTCACAAATTATAGTGATCAAAAGACAAAGCCTAAATTTTACTGCTGATCGTGAGCAGTTCTAATACTGACTTTGTACTTTATCAATTATAAAAATCCTGTTTCAAGACAATCTTTTAGTTTCTATTGCTGCACCATCAGCTTTTCATACCGCACAACATTATCTACCCGTACCTGTAATACATATTGTCCTGCTGTTAAGCGTGCCCCTGCAAAATCGGTTCTGCTCAATTCATATGTCTGCAGGCCCTTTAACTGAAATCCCATATTCTTTGATGCCATAACCTGTCCCTGTATATTCATCAACTGAATACTCACTTTTCCACTCTTTGGCAATTCATACCTTACTGTTGAAGTTTGCTGAAGAGGGTTAGGGTAAACACTTAATTTAAATTCATTACTGTTGGCAATAATATCCCTGATAGCTGTTGTTACATTACCTCCGGTTATATTCTGATTGAGATATACCCTGTATTCACCCGGAGCAAGTGTTACATTATAGGTTGACCCTGTTACATTAATCGTTCCTCCCTGTGTATAATTGTACCATGTAGCAAATCCCGGAGGGATCACAACATCCGGTGACTGCTGGAACACATCAAAATTGGCAACAACAACATATTTCAGATCAGCATGATCTACAATTACAGTTTTCACTAAACTGCTTCCTAAATTAGTTCCGGCCGCAAGCGCTGATGTGCGGAATGCAGTTGGTTTTTGCTGACGTAACCTTGCCATGGCAGAATAGGTATCGAATAAACGGCGGCGGCTTAAATCCTGATAATAATCCCAGCGGATGGGTTTGGGATCGAGACGGCAATTATTATTGATTGTTCCGTTTACACAATAATTTATTGGGAAATCATAACCCAGTTCTCCAAACTGCCAGATCATTTTAGGACCGGGAACTGCCATCAAAATAGCAGCCATTGCTTCTGCCCTGCGAATAGCCGTAGTAAGATCTTTAGGATTATGCACTCCTGAATTGGAAGTATTAGTATTGGCACTGTTCAGTGTATTATAAATTACTCTTTCTTCATCATGACTTTCAGCAAACGTAATTAAGCCGGGCTTATCAGTAAGATTGGTTGAGCCCCATCGGTTAATCCAAAACGCATTGTTGATATCCGCTTCAGATGAAACCCCTTTTACATTTCCGGTAAAATTATAAGTCATATTTCCCCAGAGCATCATACCATTTCTGGCCAGTTCAGCATCTTCTGTTGCAGCTGCAAAGTGTTCTAAAATACAATACGAACCCGGTGATACAACCTGCATTGAATCATAATAGCGTTTCCAGAGATCAATTCTGTTCTGGCTGAATTGGGCCATACTGCTTTCGCAACTGCCGCTGCAGGTACCATAATTCTGAGTAGTGAACCCTTTGCTCAAATCCCAGCGAAAACCATCCATGCGATATTCAGTTAACCAGTGACGGATGAACCTGGAAACATGCAGTTTGGTAGCTTCTGTATTATGATTGAAATCGTTAAATACATTGTATGGATGCTGAGCTGTTTGATAGAAGTACGGGCTGTTAGATGCAGGCTGACTTGATGCAGAATTCCACCACATAGCAGCCAATGGTGATTGTCCTGTTGCATGATTAAAAGCAATATCCTGTATTACTGAAATGCCAAGGCTATGTGCCTGGTCAATAAATGCTTTCAACGCATTTTTTGTACCATAGGCCTTATCAGGTGCAAAATAAAAACAGGGGTTATATCCCCAACTGTTATTACCATCAAACTCATTAATCGGCATTAGTTCAATGGCATTAAATCCAAGGTTCTTAATATAGTTTAATGTATCTCTTAAAGTTTGCCAGTTTTGAGCTGCTGTAAAATCTCTTACCAGTAACTCATAAATCAACAGATCTTTTTTATCAGGACGCACATAACTGTTGCTGGTCCAGTTATACGCTGCTTCCCCAGGTGTAAGCACTCCAACAAAACCACCGGTTGTTTTTCCGGTTGGATAGGCAGGCATGTTAGGGAAAGTTGCAGGAGAGATATACTGATCGTTGTTCGGGTCAAGTACCAGTTCACTGTAAGGATCAGCAACACGGGTGGTATCATCAACAATGTATTGATAGCGGTAATTTGTTCCGGGTGTTAATCCGGTAATTCTTGTCCAGAAATAGTCGCCGTCTTTCTTTAATAAGCCATCGCAGGTTTGCAGCCAATTATTAAAATCACCAACTATTGAAACTTTATTTTTTAATGGAGCATATAAAATTAATACGGCTTCTGTATTACTATTTTCATATGTAATCCCATCTTTTAATCCTGCCGGTCTTGCTCCTGTTGGATAAGACGCTGGTACAATGCTGAAGTTAACAGTATCTCTTTTAAAGGTTCCATTATCATCAGCTTCAACCGTTATCAGATGCTGACATTCGGTTGTAACATTTGCGGTGCCGCTTACTGTTTGCGCTGCAGCAGCCGTACCTATTTGTGTTCCATCATAACGGATAGTGAGTGTTGCGTTTTTAGATGATACAGCTGTAACAGGAATTGAAGCCGGAACAGAAACATTAATTGGTTCAGGCACCATGTTATACATAGGCTGCATAAACGGAGACGTAAACCGAACAGCAAATTCACCGGCTGCATATACCGGGATGAACATATCACTTCCATCCGAATTCGCCTGTTTGATATTGCCCGGACCATCTCTGAAAAGAATGGCCACTTTTAAAATCGTTTCTCCCGCAGGAACTCCGCCAGCAGCTGAATTAAAAAAGGATCTGATATTAGGAATAGTATATGTCCACTTATTTGTACCCGCTGCTGTTGCCTGTGAAGCTGCACCAGTACTTCCCCATGCAAAAGGTGCATATTTCCATTGAGTGGGATTTGCACTGAGATTGGTAATAAGGCCGATGTGAACATAAACCGGTCCTGCAAAACCCTGCAACCCTTTATTCCCTTTTGTTGCATCCATGGTTATAACAAGATTGCTGTTATCCAACGGAAAGTCCGGAGTAAAACTCAATAACTGAGCCTGTGAGATGAATGTCACCAGCACAGTAAACAGCAAGAGTATTAATTTTTTCATAATGCAATCCGTTAACATCAGCTCCTGGTAATACGTTAAATGAATCAGGGTTTTAAAAACCCATACATTCTCCAACGAAATATTACAAACCTTTGCAACTTTTGTTTAGTGCAAACGTTTTCACTGTGCAAAGCTAAACCACAGTTGAGGTTACTATTTGAACAATAATTCCAATTTATAGCACTATATTGCCATGATTTTTTACCTTAGAGGTCTCAATTTTCAGTGATTTATGATGAAAGCCGAACTTGAAAAGATTGTTCCCGGAGAGGATAAGCCCATTCTGGTTGCTTACCGGATGAATCTTCCCTACCTGGAATTTTACTGGCACCATCACCCTGAATATGAGCTTACGTATAAAATAAATGTTGCCGGTAAGCGGATCGTTGGCGACAGTTATGAGCAATTTGAAGCAGGAGATCTTGTACTGATAGGCCCTGATATGCCACACACCTGGGTAACCGACCGGAAAATAAAAAATATGGAATGCGATTTTGTGGTCATCCAGTTTTCAGGTTCTTTATTTAACAGCCTGTCGGGCTTAACTGATTTTGAAAGCATCAAGCGGCTTCTGCAAAACTGCAAACATGGCTTAGCTTTTAAAAACAGTGCTCCTTTTAAAGAAATGATTCTTTCACTCCCCAATAAAACCGGAGTTCAAAAAATTACTGACTTCCTTTTATTGCTGGAACAGCTCGCCAAACAAAAAGGCAGAAGACTGGCTTCATCAGAATATGATATTTCACAGGCAAAAAATAAAGAATACAGAATCAATAAGGTTTGTACTTACCTGGAACAGCATTATTCAAAACCCATCAGCATCAGCGAAGCTGCAGCAATTGTAAATATTTCACCAAGTGCTTTTTGTAAATTTTTTAAACGGGCAACCGGTAAAACATTTTCTGATTATCTGAATGAAATCAGGATCGGTTATGCCTGCTACCAGTTGATTGAAACAGATAAACAGATTTCAACCATTGCCCGGAGTGCAGGGTTTGAGTCGATTACTTATTTTAACCGTGTGTTTACAAGAAAAAAGAACAGTACACCAAGGGCATTCAGAAGTGAAGCAAACTGATTACTTCTTATAAACGGTCTCTCCATTACAGATTGTTTTCATCACTTTGGCTTTCAATATCTGTTCAAATGTGGCCGTCATAATATCTGTATCCAGAATTACAAAGTCTGCAAACTTTCCCGCTTCAATACTTCCCTTTTCTTTTTCTTCAAAGTTTGATTTAGCAGCCCAGATGGTCATTCCTTTTAGTGTTGCTTCTCTTGTTAATGCATTTTCAGTTTGAAATCCTTCAGCGGGCCAGCCCTTTGCATCTTTACGGAACACAGCTGCATAAAATGTTTTCAGTGGATCAATATCTTCAACTGGGAAATCTGTTCCAAGCGGGAGCCATCCATTTTGTTTTAATAAATCATTATAAGCATAGGCTTCTTTTACACGTTGAGTTCCCAATCGCTTATCAGCCCAGTACATATCACTTGTTGCATGAGTTGGCTGTACACTTGGTACAATACTGTACATGCCGAATAAATTAAAATCATGTTCATTCACCACTTGTGCATGTTCAATGCGCCAGCGCAGATCATTCTTTTCCTTTAAATATTTTCCATAGATGTTTAAAATTGTTCTGTTACCGCTGTCGCCAATGGCATGGGTACACATCTGGAATCCTTTGTTATAAATAACTGCAGCAACCGAATCAAAATGCGCCGGGTTACTTAATAAAAAACCAAGATGACCGGGCTTGTCTGCATAAGGTTGCAGTAAACAGGCACCTCTTGATCCCAATGCACCATCAGCATATACTTTAAAGCTGCGGACATTTAACCGGTCGGTTTTAATCATTCCTCTTTTGAAAATAGCATCATAATTATTCTTTGCATCACTGAGCATTACATATAAACGCATTTTTAATTCGCCGCTTTGATTGGCTTTCTCAATCTGTAAAACATTTTCATAACTCAAACCGCAATCATCAATCGTTGTTAAGCCAACTGCAAAACAATTTTTTTGTGCTGCTATTAATCCTTCTTTGATCTGCTGATCAGTTGCCGGAGGAATGTTTGCAGAAACCAAATCAACTGCATTATCAATTAATACACCGGTTGGTTTTCCATCTTTCAAGATCACATCTCCTCCAACCAGTTTTGTTGAAGCAGTTACCCCGCTTTTATCCAGTGCCAGTTGATTTACAATAGCAGCATGACCATCCACTCTTGTTAAAATAACCGGATTGTTTGGGAACAGCTGATCTAATTTTTCTTTTGTTGGATATTCTTTTACTTCCCAATCATTCTGATCCCAGCCTCTTCCAATGATCCATTCGCCCGGTTTTGGATTAAGGCTTTTTGCAAAATCGCTGAGATCATGCAATACATCTTCCCAACTTTCAGTTCCGGTGAGATTTGCTTTGCGTAGATCCAACCCATAGCCAAAGAAATGTGCATGTGCATCAATAAAACCCGGGTATAAAAATTTACCCTGCAGATCAATTGTTTCTTTTGCAGTGTATAGTTTCTGTAATTCAGCCGTTGAACCTGTTGCTACAATTTTTCCATCCTTTACAGCTACTGCTTCTGTCTTTGAAAAAGAAGAATCAACAGTATAAACAGTTCCGTTAATCAACATGCTGTCAACCGTCGTCTTGGTATTACACTGGCTAAAGACAACAACAACGAGCAGCAAAAAAAATAATCGGATCATAATTTTAGAATTGATGACGAATTTAATTTGTTTTGTTGTTAGTCCTTGTATTTTTACCGCCAGATTTATTTTATTATGTATTCTCCAGAAATAACTAAGCAACTTCAGCAAACTACAACAGTATTACTTCAACAGTTCAGCAAAAAAGCGTTGGAAAAAAAGAATGTGAATGAACTGAGAGAAGTACTTCGTCTGCACGAATACCGCTATTATATCCTCAACGATCCGTTGATCAGCGATTATGAATATGATCAGCTGTATAAATCACTGGAGAAGATAGAAGCAGAAGATGCTTCGCTCATTACGCCTGATTCACCAACCCAGCGTGTAGCAAAAGGATTGGGCAATGATTTTAAAAAAGTGCAGCACCTGGTTCCCATGCTGAGCCTGGAGAACTCGTATAATGCCGATGACTTAATTGACTGGGATCGCAAAGCAAGAGAAGCAAGCGGACTCGATGAAATTGAATATTGTGTAGAACCAAAATTTGACGGAGCAAGCATTTCATTGATCTATGAAGATGACATGCTGGTTCGAGGGGCAACAAGAGGCGATGGAACAGAAGGTGAAGAGATCACTACCAATATCCGCCAGATTAAATCCATTCCTTTATCTGCTGCCTTTTCAACATACGGCATCAAGCAGATAGAAATACGTGGTGAAATTTTAATGAGTAAGAAAAATTTCAAAGCATACAATGATCAGCTGGCTGAAGAAAATCTTCCTCCTCTTGCCAATCCACGCAATGCAGCCAGTGGCAGTTTACGTATTAAAGATGCAAAAGAAGTTGCCAGGAGAAATCTGGAAGCATTTTTATATCATGTAGGTTATTTAATGAAGTACGATGTAAGA
>JBEBHT010000557.1:0-1738 GCA_040081135.1 Lacibacter sp.
AATAAATGCACCAAGCGGCATTCCTCCACCAAGAGCTTTACCTAACAATAAAATATCTGGTACAACATCAAACTGTTCAAAAGCCCAGAGTGATCCGTTTCGCCCAAAGCCACATTGAATTTCATCGAGTATCAGTAAAGTACCTGTTTCAGAACAACGTTTCCGTAAGGCCTTCATCCATTCTTTCAAAGGTGCATTTACACCGGCTTCGGCCTGTATGGTTTCAGCAATAACGCAGGCTGTATTTGTAGTGATTAGTTGCAGATCTTCAAAAGAATTGTAATTGGCATGGTAAACTCCCGGCAATAATGGTCGAAATGCATTCCGCCAGTATTCATCGCCCATTACACTTAATGCACCCTGGGTACTTCCATGATAACTGTTGTTGAACGCTACAATCTCTGTACGGCCCGTTACTCTCTTGCTTAGCTTCATAGCTCCTTCTGTTGCTTCCGATCCTGAATTGGTGAAGTAAACAGCATTAAGAGATGAAGGAAGATGATCGGTTAGGAGTTTGGCATACTGAACCTGCGGGCTCTGTACAAACTCACCATACACCAGCAGGTGCATGTATTGATCAACCTGGGTTTTGATTGCTTTTACAACCTCAGGATGTCTGTGACCTACATTACACACGCTGATTCCTGCTATCAGATCAAGATATTCTTTCCCCTCAGCATCCCACAACCGGCAACCTTCTGCTTTTACAATTTCCAAAGCAAGCGGTTCCGGCGAAGTTTGTGCAACATGTTTTAAAAAGAGTTCCCGTTGATTCATGCATTTGCAAATGTCGTTAAATAACCGTGAGGTTTAAACGCCTCCCTGACCATAAAATATGTCTTTCACGGTTATTTTAAAAAAACTTCATTTAAATCTGTAAAAAAGCCTTCAACAATTATGAACACTCAAAAAACTTAACGAACTTTACCTGCTATCAAACCCACATTCCGTATGCCCATCATTCTCCCGGTAGAAGGCGTTTTCCCTCAATTTGGTGACGATTGTTTTATCGCTCCCAATGCTACTGTTGTTGGGGATGTAATTATGGGCGATCATTGCAGCGTATGGTTCAATGCGGTTGTGAGGGGCGATGTAAACAGTATCCGTTTGGGAAACAAAGTGAATGTGCAGGACGGAGCAGTGCTTCATGCAACATACCAGAAAACGAAAACAATCGTTGGTAATAATGTAAGCATCGGTCATAATGCAATTGTACACGGATGCACCCTTCATGATGATGTGCTGATAGGAATGGGAGCCATTGTAATGGATAATGCAGTAATCAACAGCAATTCAATTGTTGCTGCAGGAGCAGTGGTTTTAGAAGGAACAATTGTGGAAGCGGGCAGTATCTATGCAGGTGTTCCGGCCAAAAAAGTAAAAGACATCAGCCAGGAACTGATTCATGGCGAGATTAACCGGATTGCTGAAAATTATATCAAATATTCGGGCTGGTTTAAAGATGTTTTAACTGAAAAAGACTAATCTGGTATAAACATTGTCCTGTATCCAAAAGAATAAACTAAAAACAACATGAAACAATTAATTAAAGCAGCACTTGTACTCTTTTTGGTGTCTTTTATGGTGAGTAGTTGCAACGTGTTTAAACGTACCCCTAAGGAAGGCTGTCCAACCAATGGAAAGAATGTAGGAGCTGAAAAGCTTTTGAGTGGTGAAAAAGTAAAAAAGGCAAAAAAATTTAATAGCTAAATAAAGAATGTAACAGGTCTACTAACCC
>JBEBHT010000558.1:0-1729 GCA_040081135.1 Lacibacter sp.
GTCGGCTTCCACCTGTTTCGTAATCTCTAATATTTCTTCCCTGGTTTCTTTTGCAAATTCAATTACAAGAATAGCACCCGGATCGCCCTGCACAAAAAAACGGTTCTTGCTCTGTTCAATATTTCCCTTGGTGCATTCTAAAATATAATGATCAATCAGCTCACTTGCACTGGGCTTGTATTTTAAACCAATCAGGTTGGCTCTTAATGATTCATCAATTGAATTGAAGTGTACACATAACAAACCAATTTCTTTTGGCGGCAATGGAACAACATTTAATTTTATTTCTGTAAGAAAAGCCAGCGTTCCTTCTGAACCTGCAATAAGCTGACAGAAATTAAAATCTTCTCCACCTGCTGTGAACGGGGCAGTTTCAACCAGCAGATCAATTGCATAACCTGTATTTCTCCTTTCAACTGATTTTTTAGGAAACTCTTTCCTGATCTCAACCTGATTGTCGTAGTTGCTTAATAAGCTTCTTACATTTTTATAAATCTTTCCTTCCAGGTTTTCCAGTTCACATTTTTGATGAAACTCATCAATCGATAGAGTTTTAAAAACAGTTTCAGAACCATCACTCAACAAGGCTTTTACTTCCAGCAAATGTTCTCTTGTACTCCTGTATACAACAGAATTACTACCGCAGGAATTGTTGCCCACCATTCCGCCCATCATGGCACGGTTGGCAGTAGAAGTTTCGGGGCCGAAGAACAAGCCATGCGGTTTCAGGAACATGTTTAACTCATCACGGATAACACCAGGCTCCACTCGAACCCAATGCTCTTCTTTATTCAGTTCAAGTATCTGTGTGAAATTTTTTGATACATCAACTATGATCCCATTGCCCACAACCTGTCCGGCAAGTGATGTGCCTGCCGTACGTGGAATAACGGAGGTTCGTTCAGAAGCGGCAAAGGCAATCAGTTTTTTAATGTCGTCCTTTGTTTTGGGAATGGCAACAGCCAACGGCATTTCCCGGTAAGCCGATGCATCGGTTGCGTATAAGGTCCTGATTGTATCGTCAAGAAATAAATCCCCTTCTAATTCTGCTTTCAGTTGCTGCAACTTCTCCTTCATCTCAAATAGTTAATGTATTAAAGCGCATTTTTGTGTAACGAAATTAAGACATGAAGAGCCAATGATTGTTAGTTTAATTTAAGTTGATTTGCTCTGTTTTCTCACAAATGCAAAGATGAAGGCCTTATTCATTGCTTGCTGAATAAGGCCTTCTGTAATTTATACTGGCTTGCCGATTAGTTTTTGGCAAACGTACGGAGGTAATTAATTAAATCACCCGGAGTGCGTGTTTTACCAAATGCTTCTTCAATAACATCCTTATTATCAGGAATCCTGGTTTTAAAACCGGGCATATCTTTATGACCAAAATAGATTTTATACAGTAAAGCCCCATCGGTTTGTTTTTGAAATGCCTGAGAAGTAAAAGCAGTTGGCGGCTGCTTTAAATTTTCTGATTTTATTCCATCTCCTCTTCCATTGGCACCATGACAGCTAAGGCAATGATCCTTATATAATATTTTCCCTGCTTTAATTGATGCTGCATCAGCAACCACTGGATTTTTCATTTTTTCATATCTCTCAGGAACTTTCCAGGGGTCTTCCTGTTGCAGGTTAAAGGAAAGAGTCATAAACAGTAAAGCAAAAACTCCGGGTATTATAAATATGCTTTTCATTTGATTTTTTTAAGGTTAAAAAATAAATGCTAATAACC
>JBEBHT010000559.1:0-1719 GCA_040081135.1 Lacibacter sp.
GCTCAGGATATTCAGTTAATCCTTGATACAGCTACTCAATTCAAAGAAGTTTTACAGCGTCCCATTAAGAAAGTGCCATCACTCCGTGATGTAACCATTGTGAACCTGTTTTACGAAAATTCTACCCGTACAAGGATTTCTTTTGAACTGGCTGAAAAACGTTTAAGCGCCGATACCATCAATTTTACAGCTTCCGGATCTTCAGCAGCGAAAGGAGAAACTTTACTGGATACAGTCAATAATATCCTCAGTATGAAAGTTGACCTGGTGGTAATGCGGCACAGTGCCAGCGGCGCCCCTCATTTTTTAGCGAAACATATCCCGGCTGCCATTGTAAATGCCGGTGATGGCATCAATGAACATCCTACGCAGGCTTTACTCGATGCGTTTTCTATTCGTGAAAAATTAGGAACACTGGAAGGAAAGAAGATTGCCATCCTTGGTGATATCATGCACAGCCGTGTTGCACTCAGTAATATTTATTTATTGAAAAAGATGGGAGCCGAAGTAACAGTTGCCGGTCCGCCCACACTTATTCCAAAATACCTGCAGGAAGCATTTGATGTAAACGTGTCGTACAATATTGAAGAAACTTTGAGATGGTGCGATGTGGCCAATGTGCTGCGTATTCAGCTGGAGCGTCAGAATCAGCCATTGTTCTCTTCACTTCGTGAATACAACCTGGCATACGGTATCAGTAGAAAACTCTTAGATTCTCTTCATAAAGAAATCATCATCATGCATCCCGGCCCCATTAACCGTGGTGTTGAACTGGACAGTGATGTGGCCGACAGTAAACAATCTATTATTCTGCAGCAGGTAGAAAATGGTGTGGCTGTCCGTATGGCAGCATTGTATCTGCTTGCCGGTAAACGTTCAGAAAACTAATCCTTCATGGTTCGTGCAATTCTTCTACTGGTAGCATCCAATGTATTTATGACCATTGCCTGGTATGGACATTTGCGTTATCAGAATGTACCATTGTGGAAAGTGGTACTCATCAGCTGGATGATTGCCTTTGTGGAATATTGTTTTATGGTTCCTGCCAACAGGGTAGGCTATCAAAGCGGTGTAAATGCTTTTCAGTTAAAGATGATCCAGGAAGTAATTACACTGGTTGTGTTTGCTGTGTTTGCAGTTGCTTATCTCAAAGAACCATTTCACTGGAAGTATATTGTGAGTTTTATTTTACTGCTTGGAGCAGTGTATTTTATGTTTAAGAAGTGATGATTTCTTGTCATTCTTACAAAGGAGGGAACTGCGGGCTTTTATGCATTAATTCAACAGATCCCTCGTACCTCGGGATGACAGCATTCATTCAACTTCATCATTCAAAAAATGCCAACCAGGATTTATACTGTTGATCAATGCTTCTTTTTTACTTCTTCTCCATCCTTTAATTTCTTTTTCCCGTTCAATAGCATGCTCAATGAATTCAAACCGTTCATAATACAAAAGATAATAGGCGTTATATTTTCCTGCAAAGCTGGAATGTGTAAATGGTTTAGCATTTTGTTGATGCTGAAAAAGCCGGGTGAAAAGATCATTGGTTACACCAGTGTAAAGAACCGTTTTATTCTTATTAGTTGTGATATACACAAAGTAGTTATGTGTTCCAAAAGGCTTCATGTGTTGAAGATAGTAATTGATAAGTTGAAGAACAATCCAACCTCTCCGTTTAGCTGTCATCCCGACGAAGGAGGGATCTGTCTGGCCTTT
>JBEBHT010000186.1:0-8027 GCA_040081135.1 Lacibacter sp.
AAAGTAAACAGGGCAGCCTGTTTTGCTCCCATTAACGGCATCGATAGTTTGCCTTTGAACTTTTCATCAATTAAAAAATAATCCCGCTGAATATAAACAGTGAGGCCTTTATCGGCATAATATATAGCGCCTCCGCATTTCGATTCATTGCCTTCAGATTCAAAAGAAGTAAAGCAGGGAATCTTTGATTTAATTCTTTCCGGATCTGCACTGGGCATCACTTCATTGATCCATCCTTTGTACACTTCTACGTACATAGTGCCGCAATCGACCTTAGTCTTCAACTGTGCCTTTGCCTGAAAAAGACCGGCCATTAATACAATTACTGCGAGAAAACGTTTCATGCTGTTTGGGATTTACTGATCTACTGCAAATTTCCTGCTAAAAAATCAAAATGACAGATAACAGCCTGAGATTTCAGAAATAATTATCTTCACCCCCATGTTTTTCATTATTTCCAAACTCCTGTATTTTTTTATTTCGCCGTTTAACTGGCTTCTCATATTTATTCTGCTTGCTTTCTTTATCAAAGATCAGAAACGGAAAAAAAGATGGATCATCATCAGCACCTGCTGGTTCCTCGTTTTCTCCAATCCCTTCATCATTCAAAAACTGATGATCAACTGGCAGGCAGAAAGAAAAATACCTGCAGCCGGTGAACAATACCAGACAGGTATTTTGCTCGCTGGTTTTGTTGGGTTTGAATTTAAAAGCAAACAGGGATTTTATGGTGCAGCCAGCGACCGGTTTATCCAGGCAGTTCGTTTATACAAACTCGGGCATATCAAAAAGATCCTCATCACAGGTGGAAGTGGAAGCATTTGGCGGCAACAATACAAGGAAGCAGATTTTGTAAAAGAACAATTGCAGGAAATGGGTGTTGCAGCAACAGATGTATTAAGCGAAAATCAAAGCCGCAATACTTACGAGAATGCAGTCAACTCAAAAAAACTGCTCGATTCATTACAGATAAAAGGCCCTTATCTGCTGATTACTTCGGCCATGCACATGAAGCGATCACAGAAAGTATTTACAAAAGCCGGGATTGAAACAATCGCCTTTCCCTGCAATTTCAATGCAGTTAATAACCCGATACGTTTCTTTGATGCTGTAATACCTTCCAACAAATCATTTGAGAATTGGGATATCTTTTTAAAAGAAGTGGTGGGATTGCTGGTGTATAAGTTAACAGGTAAAGCGTAAGATTGCCACGGAGATTGTGAGTCAGGCCGCTCAAAGCGGCCAGACGTAAAAATTAAATTAAAAAAAACAGTTATACACTAAGCTTCTTCATCTCCACCGTATGTAAATCTTTGAACTTGTACAGCACTTCATCCAAACGGTTCTTTGGTATCCCGATCTCCACATCGCAAAACAAATTCATTTCCTGTTTAATAACTGTGCAGTTGTACTGCTTAACTACCATCATTACATCATTCATTCTTGTATAATCAAAATGCAGGAAGTAATTCACTTCAATCTGCTTTTGAACAATCGGTGTTGTCTGCAAAGCCAGTGCAGCAGCGGTTTTATACGCATTGATCAAACCGGGAACACCCAGCAATGTGCCGCCAAAATAACGCACAACAATGATCAACACATTGGTTAATTCCTTGCTGTCGATCTGACCAAGTATTGGCCTGCCTGCACTTCCGGAGGGTTCACCATCATCACTTACACGAAATGTATTTCCATCAACACCCAAACGGTAAGCAAAACAATGATGTACGGCTTTATGATGTTCTTCCTTCAATGCTTTCAGCTTCAGTTTAAATTCATCAACTGAAGATAACGGGTAGGCATAGGCCAGGAACTGACTGCCTCTGTCTTTAAATTCGGCAACTACAGGTTGGGTAATGGTATTATAAAACTCCTGACTCATACTTGAATGAATAATTTGACTAACCGAATGCAATTAATGAAATGGCAGCAATAGATAAAATAATCCCCAGCCAGTTGAGTTTTGATAATTTTTCTTTAAACATAAACAGGGCCGCCAGTGTACTGAACAAAACAATCCCCATATTATTGATTGGGATGATGGCCGAACTGTTACCTGCATAATCTTTCAGCACACGCACCAAACACCAGATAGAAAAATAATTCGGCACACCAATGATGATTCCTGCTGCAATAGCCCGTTTGTCGAATTTCATTTTACCGGTGATGAGCATAAATATCATGGCAATCAAACCAAGAAAAGCAGCCACTGCAAATGCAGTAATCAGGTAAGCATTCTTATTCGTATCATTTAAAAAACTGATCTCAACATATTTGATCATTGTATCTAGTAAACCACTGCCCACAAATAAAATCACCGGCAATAAGAAAAACAAAGGGTTTACTTTTTTACCCGATGGTTCGGTTGCATTGGCAGAAGGCCAGCAGGTAAGTACAACCGATGCAAGCGCAATGATAACGCCGATAATCTTAAACGCAGTTGGTGCTTCATTATAGAGATAAATAGAAAAGATAAAAGGAATGACCAGTGAAAGTTTGTTGGCAACTGATGCAACGGATACACCCATTTTTTGAGCAGTCATCCCGATTGCATTAAACAATCCAATAAAAGTCAACCCCATTAACAGCGACCAGCCAAACCAGCTTTCACTAACCGAATCTGTACTGATGGGGAATGCACCATTCACAAAAGAACCTGTAACCACACAGGTGATATAGTTAAATACAATTGCCTGGAAGGTATTGATACCAAACCTCTCCACTAACTTAAAGGAGAGCGTGAGCCATGAACTGAGAACAATACTGCCGATTAAAAAGAACACGTTGAAATTGGTTTATTGTTTGGTATAATAACTGATTGTATCCGTCTGGATCGTTTCAATTTTCTGCAACAGTACATTTTTTATTTGAGGGGCGTTCAATCCTTTTTCAATTTTCAGGGATGAATTTTCAATCACCCTTGCTTCATCCCATAAACCGGTATCAATAAAACCCTGTAACAGTTGTGCTCCTCCTTCCACAATCACACTTTGAATTTTCAGTTGATACAATGCATCAACCATCTGTTCAACTGCATTTCCTTCCTTATTGATTATGTAATACTGAATGTTTCCTTCAGTTGACTCTTTGATGGTATTAAACACAATCGTCTTTGCTGCATCATTGAATAACTGCAATGTCGAAGGCAGTTTCAGTTCCTTATCCAAAACCAGACGCACAGGTTGCTTACCCGGCCAGTAACGGTTCGTCAATTGCGGATCATCCATCAAAGCCGTGTTCGTACCAACAAGTATTGACGCTTCTTCACTCCTCCATTTATGAACCAACTTATTTGTAAACTCATTACTAATCAACAATCGTTGAACAACGGAAGTCAAAGTCTCTCCGCCAGCTGGCGGAGGATTTACGGGGGCTGGGGCTGCAATCTTCCCATCCCCCGTCTGTGCCCATTTCAAAATAATGTATGGCCGATGTTTCAGATGAAATGTAAAGAATCGTTTGTTCAGCTCTATACATTCTTCTTTCAGCACATCAACAACCGTCTCCACTCCTGCTGCCTTCAGCTTTTCAATGCCCTTGCCATTCACTTCAACAAACGGATCCCTGCAACCAATCACCACTTTCGGAATTTTATATTTGATGATAAGATCACTGCAGGGTGGCGTTTTTCCAAAATGAGCACATGGCTCTAAAGAAACATAGATAGTTGACTCAGAAATCAATTGCTCATAGCCATTTTGAATGGCCTGTTGAATGCAATTCACTTCTGCATGTGCTTCGCCGTAACGTTCGTGCCATCCTTCACCAATAATTTTTCCGTTATGCACCAGCACTGCCCCCACCATTGGATTGGGTGCGACTGAACCTGCTCCTTTTTGAGCCAGCTCAATACAGCGGTGCATATATGTTTCATCAATGGTCATACGGCGCAAAAATAGTTGTTTCAGCAGAAGCAGGTAAATTTGCAGGAATGAGGTGGAAAGAATACTATCAGCAGCTCAGCAAATCCTTGCAGGCAATCTATGATCAAAGTGAAGCAGATGCTATTGCCAGAACCGTTGTGGAATCCATCGGCAATGGAACTTTATCAGGATTGGGTGAGAAAGAACTAACAGCCGAAGAAGAACAAAGGTCTACAGAAACCCAACGCCAGCTATTAACTCATCGCCCAGTTCAATATGTATTAAACGAAGCCTGGTTCTATGGGTTGAAGTTTGAAGTAAATGAAACTGTTCTCATTCCCCGGCCTGAAACAGAAGAACTGGTTGACTGGATCATAAAGAATGTACGTAGTACGATGTACGATGTGAAAGTCCGGCCCGTACACCAAACATCTGACATCGTACATGTATTGGACATTGGTACCGGCAGCGGCTGCATTCCCATTTCCATCAAAAAAAACATTCCTGCCTTAGAAGTTACAGCCATTGATGTTTGCAGCGAAGCATTGCATACAGCCATCTATAATGCAGTGAATCATGAAACTGAAATCAATTTTCAGCTGCTTGATTTTTTAGATGAAAACAAATGGAATGAATTAAGTAAATATGATATCATCGTCAGCAATCCTCCCTATATTAAAAGCAGTGAAGCAAAAACCATGAGTCAGCATGTGCTGGATTATGAACCACACAAAGCTTTGTTTGTACCGGATGAAGATGGATTATTATTCTATCGTAAAATAGCTGACTTTGCATTAACACATCTTAACAGTAATGGCGTTGTTTATCTTGAGATCAATCAACAGTTGGGAAAAGAAACAGCAGACTTATTTCAGCAAAAAGGATTTACAGTTGAATTAAAAAAAGATATGAGTGGGAATGAGAGGATGATTAAAGCAAGCCGGTAGTCTTTAGTTGTAAGCCGGTAGTAAAGCACCTACTAACCACTATCGGCTAACGACTAACTACTTCCTACTGCACCCCCTTCTTATCCACACTCATCACTGCCTTAACACCCAGGCGGTCGGCAGCACGGAGTACAGCAGCAAAACTTTCAATCGTAGCATTTCTGTCGGCATTAATGACAATGCTTACTTCTTCGCCACTGTTACGTTTGGAGCTGATCATTTGTGAAAGGGTTGTATCCATCAGTAAAGGATCAACGGGTTGCGATCCTACATAGAAATGATTCGTTGCATCAATCGTTACCACCACCGTTTGTTTGCTGCGGGTATTGCTTTTTGCTTTAGGCAATGAAGCTTTCCGCACATTGGGATTAGCCAGCGTGGAAACAATTAAGAAAAACATGAGCAAGATGAACAGGATATCGTTCAACGCATCCGTAAACACCTCCGATGATTCACCTCTTTTCTTTCTGAGATTCATGAGTTACTTGTTTATCGGGTTGGTTCCTGTAATACATCTAAGAAGTCGGCGGCTGATCCTTCCATTTTATTCACTGCTTTTTCTACCTGTGTAGAAAGGATATTATGAAAGAGATAAGCAATCAAACCAATCACCAAACCACTGATGGATGTTACCAGTTTGGTATAAATACCACCGGCAATTGTACTCAGTTCATACTCACCTGTTGCGTTGATGTTGAAGAACAGCTGCATCAAACCTACCAGTGTACCAACGAAACCAAAGATGGGAGCCACTTTCGAAATCACCGAAAGAATACTCACATTGCGTTCCAGTTTATACATTTCCAGCTGCGCCACATTCTCCATGCTTTTTTCAATTGAATCAATGGGTTTGCCGATGCGTTGCAGTCCTTTATCAATCATGCGGCCAACCGGGTTGAGGGTATTGCGTGCAAAATTTCTTGCAGCTGTAACATTACCGCTAACGATATTATCACGGATGATGTTCATAAAATTATCATCCACCTGTGCTGCCTTTTTAATCGCCAGCCAGCGTTCAACAAATACATAAACCGTGAGGATACTTAAGATTCCAAGCGGAACCATTACCCAGCCGGCTTTAATAAACATGTCGATAATATGCATTTCTTTGGGAGCAACGGGTGTAGTTACTGCTTTGTTCAGGGTATCAACTGCGGTTTGAACCTGGAGAAGGAAAAAGTCCATGTGTGTTATATGGTTTTATGTGTACTTCGAAGCTATTTAGCGAAGCAGAAATCAAATGTAAATCTTGCCTTGCACTAAAACGCTTTGCTCTGTGTATTATTTTCCACAGCCAAATTTTAATCCAACATTACAAAGTAGCAGCTTTGTTTTGTTATAGTAATGCAAAAAAACTGTTGAGTTTGGTGATAGAAACGCTGATGACGCAGATTATATGGATCAACACAGATTAAATCCGTTCTATCCGCCCCATCCGTGTCATCAGCGTTTCTATCTTCTTCTTCCCTCCTTGCCTTTTGGCTGTTGCCTCGTTGCCTTTGACTCTCCCTCGTTGCCTCTGTATTTGCCTTGTTGCCTCTTTGCCTTGCTGCCTCTCTTTGTCATTTCCCCCACATCAACTACCTTCGCTGCCGGTCAATTATCAATTATCAACTAACAAATTATCAATTAATACATATGGCATACGACGTAATCGTTCTCGGCAGTGGCCCCGGTGGATATCCAGCCGCTATCCGTGCATCTCAGCTTGGTTTTAAAGTAGCAATTGTTGAAAAAGAAAGCCTTGGCGGTGTGTGTTTAAACTGGGGTTGTATCCCAACCAAAGCATTACTGAAAAGTGCACAGGTATATGATTATATGAAACACAGCGAAAGCTATGGTATCAGCGCCAGCAATATTCAGCACGATTTTCCTGCAGTCATCAAACGCAGCCGTGGTGTAGCCGATAAAATGAGCAAGGGTGTTCAGTTCCTCATGAAGAAGAACAAGATTGATGTCATCATGGGTTACGGAAAAATTGCCGGTAAAGGCAAGTTAGAAGTAACTGCAGCCGATGGTGCAAAAAGTATAGTTGAAGCAAAATATATTGTCATTGCTACAGGTGGACGCAGCCGTCAGCTGCCTTCTATGCCGCAGGATGGTAAAAAAATCATTGGCTACCGTGAAGCAATGGTGTTACCAACACAGCCAAAATCAATGATCGTTGTGGGCAGTGGTGCAATTGGTGTTGAGTTTGCAGATTTCTACAACAGCATGGGTACAAAAATTACCATTGTTGAATTTATGCCAAGAGTAGTACCAGTTGAAGATGAAGATATTTCTAAAGAACTCGACAAACAGTTCCGCAAGAAAGGCATCACCATTATGACCAGTGCTGAAGTAACCAGTGTTGATACAAGTGGTGAAGGAGTAAAAGCAAAAGTAAAAACAGCAACAGGTGAAGTAGTGTTGGAAGCAGAGATCTTATTAAGTGCTGCAGGTGTTGTTGCTAATATCGAAAACATCGGACTGGAAGAAAACGGTATTAAAACAGAAAAAGGAAAAGTAGTAGTTGATAAATACGGACAAACAAATATTCCCGGCATTTATGCCATTGGTGATGTTGCACCCGGACAGGCCCTGGCGCATGTTGCCAGCAAAGAAGGCATCAATACAGCTGAGCATATTGCTTACATGGAAAAGAAATACAACCATGCTCCTGAAGCAATGGATTACAATAATATTCCCGGTTGTACATACTGCACACCTGAAATTGCATCTGTAGGTTATACAGAAAAAGCAGCAAAGGATGCAGGTTATGAAATTAAAGTAGGGAAGTTTCCGTTTATGGCGAGCGGTAAAGCAAGTGCTTCCGGAAGTACTGAAGGTTTTGTAAAAGTGATCTTCGATGCGAAGTATGGTGAGTTCCTCGGTGCACATATGATTGGTGCAAGTGTAACAGAAATGATTGCCGAAGTGGTAGTAGCAAGAAAATTAGAAACTACTTATCATGAAATACTCAATGGTGTGCATCCGCACCCAACCATGAGTGAAGCGCTGAAAGAAGCAACAGCTGTTGCTTACGGTGAAGCGATTGATATTTAAGTAATCCCTACTGAAAGGAAGGAATAAAACGTCCCAATTACCATCAATGTATAAGGATCATCGGAAACGGTGGTCCTTTTTGTTTGCCAGCCGAAGCCTTGGCGAAGGATGGTTTCTCCACCCCGACAGCGGTTGCAAACCCTGTCGGCGGTTAACCAGGAAATAACTAACC
>JBEBHT010000004.1:0-33169 GCA_040081135.1 Lacibacter sp.
AAATCTTCTCCATCCATGTGTAAGCATAAGGTTATCCATTGCTTCACGCACTTCAGGTGTATTATTACTAAAGTAGTATTGTGGCGATTCAATTGTTCCAGTAAGATCAGAAGTTAACCATAAGTAATTTCCGATATCCATTTCGTCTTTAGGTTGCAGCGAATCAGTCAGATAAACTGCCATAGACATTTTGCTTTTTTTTGGGTCGCCATTACTGTCAGTAATCGATATGTTAACATTTACTTTGTTGCGAATCCCATAACCTGCTGAATCAGTTGTCATCTTTACCTGCAGTTGTTTTTCAGGATATTTAAAGTATAAACGTTCGCAAACAGGGTGATTATCTGTATCAAAAAGAGTGAAGTGTGTTATGCCCTCGCCTAATTTATCTTTAGCAATTAAAAAAACAAGAGTTCCATTTTGAAGTTTCCCTGCCAAAGCAAGCTTTATTGAATTTCTTGTATGTGCAAACAAATAGACTGGATTGAAATCAAAATCATTTCCTGCAATTTTAACAGTAACTTTAAGCTGTTCTGCATCATGATTCGCTAACTGCATTACATAACCATTTTTGTATGCTTCAGGCAGTTGCACTGATACGGTTTCTTCGTGCGGTATTGCAACGAGTGCTCTGTAAGTCTGACTGGGTTCTGGTTTCAGTATAAAATGTCCGATACCAAATTTCTCTGTTTTAAACCGAAGAATTGTATCGTTCGCAGCATTAATAATTACTCCACTGGTATTTATTCCCTTCCCATTTTTATCAACCATTCGAACGGCGACCTTACTCTCAACCTTGTTAACCAGATTCCCTCCTTCAGGAAAGAACTGGAGGTCGTATTTTTTTTTCGTCTGTATAATTGTATCTTCTGCTGGTTTTCTTGAATTAACGATGGTAAGTGTTTTTTCAAAAAAGTAATCAGCACTGAAGTTTTTCATCCAATTTGTATAAGCCCTAAGTTTATATCTGCCCGAAATCAAAGTAAAAGGCAATTGCAATGAACCATTACCATCTCCATTTTTCAAGGCTACCTTGGTTTGCAATACAGAACGATTATCTCTATCAAGAATCTCTACATAAGCCAGTTTACTAAAATCAAGAGGCTTGTGAACCACTGCGTCAACATTGTAAATTTTAAACCAGCAAAGCTCTCCAGCCAGGTAAAATGTTTTATCTGTATGCAGGTATATTTTTTCCTGTATTGTAGTTTGGCGGTAGTTTTCAAATTGCTTTAAAACAGCTTCATTCGGTTGATTTTGCGCCTTAGTCTGTGCAACCAAAAAAACAGCAACGAGCAAGCCCATCAAAACATTAACTAATTTCCTCTTCAAGGGGCCCTGTTTTGTAAAATTTACAGTGAGTATACATTTCATCGGTTATACACGGTTTATGGCCAAAAAAATGGTTTAATATTTGAGCCTCTTACAGTACAGTCTACACATTCGCTCGATGCAACATCAAAAGATGAAATTTTAGGCGGAAATGTTGGAGGAGTTACATATGTTGAAGGATAAGTAGGAGTTACTCCTGCCATTTTTTTAATAATAGTATCGCTGACGTTTGAAAGTGAAAAAAAGGAACAGGTAATTGGATAAAAATTCCAGCCTCCAACATTCTGCGCTGAAATGAAAATTCGTTTTTCAGTGAAATTACAAATATTTACATAACCTATCACGGGCTCAGATGGATCGGATACACAATGAATATTTCCTTTCAATTCACCGGGCTGTGCATCAAAAATACTTCCCAGCTGTTCCGTGTTTTTCTTGAGTTTTTCAAGAAATTCATAGCCTTCTTTACTTAACCCGTATTGTTTTATATTGATGCTGTACAGGATACTCAATTTTTCTGAACCACCGGAAATAAATGCAATTGGCATATAAATGAAATCACGTTCCAGTTTTGCTGAAGAACCAATAAGTAATTCGTTGGATGTATTGGATTGCCAACACCTGTATATGGAGGAGTCGATACCATAGTTTACGCTGTCACGATAAGCTACCGAAAAGCTATCTCTGTTAAACCTGTCTTTAAAGCCCTGGAATTTCAGCATTGATGCGAACTGGGATTTTATCTCCCATGTTTCAGTATAATCCCATTGGTAGTAATGGGTATTATTAAGCTGATTGTTTGTTGTTAAATACAATTGAAGACCTCCATTCTCTAATTTCCATGTAATACTGTCAATTGGGGGAGAGGTTTGAACGTCTGCAAAATCCGACAGGTATTCTTTTCCTGATGCTGTTTTAATTCGCAGCCTGTATTGCACAGTTGAGTTCAGGTTCAGGTTGCTGGCAGTATAATTTCCTTCACTGCTTTCTGTAAGATTATACGAACTGTTATCATTGCCTTCCACTTTTACCAAAGCACCTTTTTCGTATTTAATACTCTGCAATTGATTTTCCAGTTTTTGTGTTCTGCTTATTTTAATGGTCGTTTTTCCCTGACCACTGCTAACAGAACCTTCTACCACGAGAAAACCTGTATTAGGGGATACGAACGGCGAGTTATAGTTTTCTTTACAGCCAGCAAGCAACAACAAAAGCAACAGGTATATAGAAAGTTTTTTCATTTTTAAAACTTGATGTTAAAGTTTGCATAAGGAATGGCACTTCCAAAAATGGATAATTTATAGCCATTGATTGCTCCATTCTCCGACACATAATAAACTGAATAGGGATTTTTTCTGCCAGTTAAATTAAACACACCAAATGTCCATGAAGTGTGGAATTTTTGGTGAACCTTATGGTTGCCCTCAATGCTCAGTGCAATATCAGAGCGGAAATAATCAGGTATTCTATAGGCATTTCGATTTGTATAAAGTGTTCGCAGCCCACCTGCATAATAAAATACACCTATTGGCAAAGTAATGGGGCGCCCTGTGCTGTACGTAGAGTTAAATGATACACTAAAACGATGATTGAAACGATAGTTGCTTATTAGCGTAACATCATGTGGTTTATCATAATTTGCCGGATAGTAGTTGCCATCGTTGATCATTTCCCCGGCAATTGGGTCATCTACTTTTAACAAAATACGTGACCAAGTATAGCTGATCCACCCATTTAGTTTGCCAGCTGTCTTTTTAATCAGCAACTCAACACCATAAGCTTTTCCCTTTGTACCTAATACATCTGTTTCCAGGTTAGGGTTCATTACAAGCTTTGCTCCACTTTTATAATCCAGGTAATTGTTTATATTTTTATAATATGCTTCTATCGAAGTTTCAATAGTATTTGAAGCAAAATTTTTATATAAGCCAAGTGAAAACTGATTTCCATATTGTGGCTTAATGTTGGGGTCACTTAACTTCCATATATCAGTAGGCGACATAGCAGCCGTATTTGAAATAGAATGAATATACTGACGTTGTGTATTGAACGCAGCCTTGATTGAGAAGCTGTCGTTGAAGAGATAAACCAACGATAAGCGAATTTCAGGACCGCCATAGGTCTTAATAAAATCTCCATTCCCAAATTTGTCTGATCCAATATTATTGGTTTCGGTAACAGGAAGCCCTGGAGCATAACGATTAATATTTTGTGGCCCGAGATAATTAAAAATGCTATACCTCATTCCGGCATCAACAGAAAATGAGTTGAACTTATATTTATCGCTTATGTATAAAGAACTTTCCAGTGCCTGCTCTGGTGCAATTACTTCAGGATTGACCAATGATTCTTCTCCAAAAGGCTGATATGATCCGGGGTTTAATCTATAATAGAGGGAGTTTAATCCAAAATCGAAACTATGTTTATTGTTTAAGTAATAGTTGAAGTGTGTTCTGAAATATGTTTGGTTGATGGCAAAATTCAGTTTGTAGCCGTTAGTGGGCAAATAATTACTTGAGGTGTAATACTCATAACTGTCGTAACCTCCTGCAGTAACATTGTTGAGCTTATTATTAAAAATATGTTTCCATTTTACTGATATGTTTTTATTGCCATAGCCAAACAACGTATCACTATTGAGATTAAACCGATCGCTGCTCATATATCCGGTAATATAAATAGTATTCTTTTTATTAATCTCATGACTGATGTTGAGATTAAGATCATAAAATGAAGCCTGACTGTTTTTATATTGATCTGGCAGCAGGTTCAGCAGCCAGTTTGCATAGGTGGTTCGTCCTGCAATAATGAACGATGATTTTTCCTTTACTAAAGGACCTTCCAGTTCCAGCCTGCTCGTTAACAAGCCAACGCCAGCCGATCCTGCCATTTTTTTCTTATTTCCTTCACGGCTGTTTATGTTGAGAACTGATGAAAGTCTGCCACCGTAACGAACAGGAACACTGCTTTTAAATAATTCAACATCCTTTACCACTTCAGGATTTAAGGCAGAAAACATCCCAAAAAAATGGGATGGATTATAAATCGTGGCTTCATTAAACAGAATGAGATTCTGATCTGCAGCACCACCACGTACATTTAATCCTGTGCTTGCTTCACCCACAGTTTTAACACCCGGAAGAGTGGTAACTACCCGCAAAAGATCAGCTTCACCAAAAACAACCGGAACCTGTTTGATAGTTTTAATATCAATTTTCTGTACGCTCATTTGCGTACCTTTTATATTATTTACTTTTTGTGCAGAAATGGTAATATTCTTCAGCGTCATTACTTTTGAAACTAATTCAATATCCAATTTTCCGTTACCATGTATCAAAACCTGTCTCCTTGTATCATTCATGCCAAGGCTTTGGATGTTGAGTATATGCTTACCCTTTGGGAGGGAAAGTGAAAAGTAACCGTATTGATCAGTTGTTGCCCCCAAACCTGTTTTAGTAATAAATACTGAAGCTCCAGCAATAGGTTCTCCTGTTTTTGCGTCACTAACATAACCTGCAATAGTAGCTGTACTTTGCTTATTCGTTGAAGTTCTTTCTCCAACTTCATATAATTTGTTTTCCAAAATGGCTTTTTCAGTTGTCTTGATATTGACGTCTTCAGGATTATCAGCCACTTCATAGGTTACTTCATATTCAGTCTTTGCGTTATTTTTTTTTGCTTCCGGGCCAGTAAAAAAATTATCTGCCAATTTAAGATTCGGCTTTCGTTCTTTACTGATAAAAACATGGTTCTCATTATCGATTTCATAAAAAAAGGAAGTATTCGCAAATGCCTGGTTTAAAACTGACAGAAAGGGTTGGCTTACAGAATTTACAGTGACTTTCAGCGTATCCAACTGCCTGGAATCATAATAAAAATAATAGCCTGATTGTTTTTCAAGCAGTTTGATAAAGTCAGTTATAGCTATTTTTTCAGCTTTTATTGTAACAAGCACAATGGACGTGTCTTTTTGACCATAGACATTCAGGAAACTGAAAAAAATAATTGTAAACAGTATGTTCCGTGGTGTTTTCATTTATTCTGTTGTCTGGTCATAAAATGCAGTTACCTCCATCAACATACGGTCTCTATCTTTTTTATAGCTCAATTGCTTAGTTTGTAAAAAGTGATCAATTTTATCACGCTTATCATTATATATTTGGAATACCGATTGCATATTTTTTACTGCGTAGATATAGTTATTCTTTTGAATATAGTATTTAGTTTCTATTTCAACATTCTTCAAAACCCCTTCTCCCTTAGTTCTGATATAGTCACTGATCTTCTTTGTTTCTTTTTTTAATAAACGTACTTTTCCCTCATATAGAAGTTCATAAAACCCGGGCTTAATAGCGGACTGTACAAGCACGTCATCTGGAAAATGTATAAATTTGTGCGTTAAAATTTCAAAACGGGATATATTATTTGAATGTAATTGAATAGATCGGTTGCTTTGATGAAGCACCACAACGTCTGCTACTTCATCATAAGATAAAAGAACGGCAGGGTAGAAGATGTGGTCGTAAATAATAGAACCGGGTTCTGGATTACTTGAGTTAAAATATGGGTGCCCCTGTTCAAATGGAAATGCATATCCGTAATAGCTGACTCCATTAAATACTCCTCGTTGATTACCCATTTGCTCATGGTAAAGTAAAACCGTGCTGGTAATTGCTTTTTTATAAAAAACAGTATCACTCTCGGAGGATTGGGATTGGGCAACAGATTTATTCTGAAAACAAAATGAAAAGGTAAAACATATTGAAATTGCAGGTATAAGATTTTTTCTCATGCTGAGTAAAGTTAGATTAGTCAACTATAACCGGTCAATCTATTTGATGAATGGAAAGTATACAAAAACTTTGTTTAACAATCATTCATTAAACAATTTTATACGAGCGGTTATTAAAGAAATCGGCTCATTTTTTGTTCGACAGTTTTTTTGCAATCTAAGTTACCCTTACCGAAGATGATTTTGTTAAAAAGAGCTGTGAATTTCAGAAAAAGCCTTACAGTTTTATTGGAACTTAATGCTGCTTCAGATCCCAATTAATCTCTTCGTACTTTTGTACCCTATGTTTAAACAAGTCTGGTACCTCAAAGCCACAATTTTAATATTGATTATGATAAGCAGCTGCACTGTCAGTAAAGATCCGCAGCGTACCAGAATCAAACAATTACAAAAGGGACAACTGAAAGATGATACCAGTTTTGTTTATCAACTCCCGTATGAAAATCACAAAACTCATTTGATGGTACAGGGGTATTTCAGCAGGTTCACCCATAAGAACAGAGCTGCGCTTGATTTTAAAATGAAACGGGGAACAATCATTTGTGCTGCAAGAGAAGGGTTGGTTGTAAGAATGAAAGAAGATGGGAACAAGGGTGGATTAAAAGATAAGTTTCGCCAATATGGAAATATCATTGTTATTCAGCACAGTGATGGGTCAAGGGCAGGTTACTGGCACCTGCAATTCAATGGTGCAATGGTAAATGTTGGTGACACAGTAAAACAGGGACAGCCGATTGCTTATAGCGGAAAAACAGGGTATACGCTGTTCCCGCATCTGCACTTTATCGTTTGGCGTTCTGGTGGTGGTAGTTGGCGGCAGGTGGCAACAAGATTTCAAACAGCAAAGGGAATAAAATTTCTTCGTCCCATGAGGAGATATAAAAGAGTTGATTAAACAGCAGAGCTATTTTCCATTAATTTCGTTTTATGACTCCAGAACGCCGTGAACGATTACTATCTGTCCTCCGCAAACGACAACCCGATTTAACTGTTGTACTCGAAAATGTATTTGATCCGCATAATATTTCAGCTGTAATGCGCACCTGCGATGCGGTTGGTATCCAGGAAGTATATGTTCTTACCAACAAAATTCCAAAGCATAAGAAATGGGGAGCCAGAAGTTCTTCCAGCGCAGCCAAATGGTTAACGGTTCATCAGTATGAAGATGCAGAACAATGCTTTGCTGACATCAGGAAAAAGTATGAAAAAATTTATACCACTCATCTCAGCAGTGATGCAGTGAGTTTGTATGAAATTAATTTTACAGGTAGTGTGGCACTGGTGTTTGGTAATGAACATAACGGGGTAAGCGAAGAAATCAGGGCAATGGCCGATGGTAATTTTCTTATTCCGCAGATGGGTATTATTCAATCCCTGAATATTTCTGTTGCCTGTGCCGTGAGTATTTATGAAGCCTTACGGCAGAAAACAAATGCCGGTCATTACCAGCAACAACGCCTCAACGACGGCACCTTCAATACATTATTGGATGAGTGGGGATTTCGGGCTGATGATCTGGATGCAATACAGGAAGAACTGAAGTAATTTTATAAGAATGAAACGAATCTTTTTTTTACTGGTTCTGCTTTTTTCTTTCAGTGTATTGAAAGCTCAGCCCATCAAACGATGGAAGATGAACGATTTACTGCAATACATTGAACAAAGTGATTCTGCTTTGATTGTAAATTTCTGGGCAACATTTTGTGGGCCTTGTATTGAAGAGATTCCTTACTTCCAGGCAATTGCAAAAAAATATGAAGGAAAGAAAGCTAAATTGTTGCTGGTGAGTTTAGATTTTGATGAGAATTATCCTGAAAAGATTACTGCTTTTGCAAAAAAGTATGGTTTTACTGCTGAAATAGTTTGGTTGGATGAAAGTAAGCCTGATGAATTTTGTCCAAAAATTGATAGCAGCTGGAGTGGTGCGATGCCAGCGACCTTGTTTGTGAATACCAAACTGAAATACAGGTATTTTGTAGAATCAAAATTGAATGCAGAGAGAGTTGAAGCAGAAGTCATAAATCTTACAAACTATAAGTGCCCTGAAAATTTACCTGCTCATAACGGATGGGTAAATGATTTTGAGGACATATTTACAGATACCGAAGAAAAAGAACTTTCTTTAAAAATCGAACGAATCAATCAGCAAAAAACTGCACAGATAGTACTGGTTACTATAGAAGATTATCACCCTGTTGAATCGATATCTTTGTATGCTTTTTACATAGGCCGTTGTTGGAGAATAGGTGAAGCTGAAACTAAAAATGGAATAGTTATACTTGTTAGCCGAAATAGGAAAAAGATATGGATATCCAACGGATATGGCATTGAAAGGAAAATGAGTGATGCAGAAACCAAAGAAATTATTGATAAATATCTAATTCCTTCCTTCAAAGAAGGTCAGTATTATAAAGGCAGTATAGATGCAATCAATGCAATTGAGAAAAAACTAAAAAAGGATGATTAATCATCCTTTTTTTATTCTGTTGATTAAGATTTTTACGATTTCCGTTTAATACCGCAACCCATTGCTTTTGATTTTGTCATGCTCACTGTTTTTCCTGTCACCAGTTGATCCACTGCAACTTTTAAATGATCCCTGGTACTTTCAGAAGGGGTCTTTGGATTGTCAGTAATTGCACCATGATATACAAGTTTCATGTCTTTGTCAAACAGGTAACATTCAGGAGTAACTTTTGCACCAAATGCATCGGCCATAACTGAGTTGTCATCCATTACATAAGGCCATTTGTATTGCTGTTCTTTTGCATAGTCTTTCATCCGTTCTTTTGAATCATCACCGCTTCTCTGTGTTTCGTTCGAATTGAGAACGATCACTCCAATGTCCTTTGATAAAGCATAACTGTAGCCATCAGTGGCCACCTGTTGATTTTTAATAACCCATGGGCAGGTATTACAGCTGAATACAACCAGCAGTCCATTTTTCTTTTTCACATCATTAAATGAAAACTCTTTACCTGAAACATCCTTCATTTTTACAGAAGGAGAAGGAAGACTGCTTCCAATACTTAATTCATCAGGTAAGAAACGAAATGCCATCAAAGTAAGGATGGCAGCAAATGAAAGAATTATTTTTTTCATGATGAAAGTGTTTCCTTAAAGTTACAACGATTACTGCTCTGGTTTAATACCATTCATCTCTTCCTGAAGCCTTTTATCTGAATGCTTTTTGAGCACTTTAATACTTACGTTCAGCTCAAACCCAATCAGTAATACAAGTGAAATGAAGTTGATAAAGATCATGAGAATCAGGATGGTACCGATTGAACCGTAAATACTGTAAGAAGCAAAATTGTTGATCCAGAAAGAGAATAAAAAGGTGAAAGAAATGATCAGGAAACTGGCAACCAGCGAACCGGGTGAGATAAGCTTCCATTTTTTTTCAACCGAAGGGGCGTGCCGGTAAATAAATGCAATGGAATAAAAGAACAGGCCAATAATCACCACCCACCTTAATACAATGATGAGCCATTTCACAAATTCATTGTCAATATTCAGCTGACGAAGCAGCCAGGTAAATATTGCTCCTTGTGTGATGAGTAAAATCATGCTGGCTATAAACAGCAGCATGATGATGAATGTTAATTTGATGGCCTTCCATCGGTAAGCAAGGAAAACCCTGCTTTCTTTTTCATGGATCGAACGGTTGAAACTGTGAATAATTCCCAGCACAGCATTGGATGCAAAATAAATGGACGTAACAAAACCTATTGAAAGCAAACTGTTTTTTGGACGTTTAAAAAAATCTTCCAGGAAACTTTCTACAATATTTCTTGTTGCAATGTTTGGAGTAAGATCACGGACAAATGAATTTACTTCATTGTAAAACTGATCTGCAATTGGAAACAGAGGAACCAGTGAAAATAAAAAGATACAGGCGGGTGGGAGCGCCATAATAAAATTGAACGAAATGGCTGCAGCTCTTTCTGTAAAACCAACTTTTTTTACCTGGGCAAAAAAGAATTCAACCACATCATACAAAGCGATGCCTTCAAATCCGGGCGGACGCCAGCGTTTACTGAACCTGATCAGCGAACGGATAATGGGCAATTGATATATAAAACGTGCAACAGTCATCCTTGCTCAAAGTAAATATTTTTAATGACTTACTGAATCTTTAAACTGTCTAACCATTGCTGGTAGGCTTTTGCATTCTTTAAATGTTCTGCATCGGTTGCTGCAAATGCGTGATAGCCGTTGCCATTTGGTTTGGCGCAAAAGAAAAGATAATCAGTTTGTTTAGGATTGAGTACAGCATCAATTGTTGTTTCAGAAGGAGTGCAGATGGGACCAGGTGGTATTCCTTTATTCTTATACGTATTATAAGGTGATGATGCAGTTGAATTGATATGACCGAACAGAATCCGTTTAAGTGTGAAATCACCAACAGCAAATTTTACAGTTGGATCTGCACCGAGATACATGCCTTTGTTGAGCCGGTTAAGATAGGCGCTGGCAATGGTTGATTTTTCATCATTGCGGAGTGTTTCTTCTTCTACAATTGATGCAAGTGAATGCACTTGCTCTGGCGTTAAGCCCAATGCTTTTGCTTTTTGTTTACGTTCTGCTGTCCAGAATTTATTCCGTTGTTCATTCAGTTTACTGATGATTTTTTGCGGACTTGTATTCCATAGTAACGAATAAGTATTGGGGAATACAGCCGTCATGATTGTATTGGTATCAAGGCCAAATTTTTTCAGCGAATCATTATTGTTGAGATATTGTATAATGGTTGATGAGTCCGATTCAAACTTTCTTCCAATTAATGTAGCGAGGTCTTTTTTTGTACGGAGCTTAGTAATGATCAGGTTTACGGGAGTTTGAGAACCATTTCTCAGTTTCCTGATAAGTGTAAACAAGCTGCTGCCATTTGCAATTTCATATTTACCCGGACGCAGACGTTGCCATACTTTTAATTTTCCTGCTGCCAGTTCAAATATGCCCAGGCTCTTGATAAACCCTGAGTCTTTAAGTGTTGTTAAAACTGCTTCTTTACTTGCCGCACCTGTATGGATATATAAATATTTTTTTGGTTCATTGAAATTGGTTGCAGAGCCAAAGAATTTCCAGGCTATTACCAGAACAATTACAAGTAGAAAAGCAAAAACTAAACTGAGAATTTTTTTCATGTGTTCATTTTTATTGGCTTTGTGGCCACATAGTATATCCACAAAAATTATCATCGCTGTTTGTATAAATTAGCTCGATAATTTTTATGGATATTTCATATAGTTTGTTCAAAAGAATTGTTGCAGAAGAAGTGTGTCCCGACGCTAAGGTCGGGATGCAGACCAAATGCGTCCGCATGACACAACAACAGTCGGGCCATGTTCTAAAGATCACATCAAAATAAATCAAAAAACCCCGACTGTAAGGTCGGGGTGCAATAAATAATTTAAGAAACCTTATTTTGGATTTGCTGGCGGTAAAGTTGGGGTGCTGTTATTGGCAGGAGCCTGTTTTACCGGTTGACTGGTTGGAACCTTTTCAAGGCTGCCACCACCTGTACCGGCAGTATCTGAAATGAATACAGTTGAAACCAGACATAATACACCAATAATGGCTGCAAATAACCAGGTTCCTTTTTCAAGAACATCGGTCGTTTGTTTTACACCCATGAACTGGTTGCTGAAACCGGCCACAGAACCGCTGAGTCCGCCACCTTTTGGGTTTTGAACCAGTACAATAAATCCTAAAATAACGCTGGCCAATATTACCAGTATGATGAATAACCAAGTCATTTGTTACAATTTTAATTCTTCAATTCGGGATGCAAAATAAACGCTTTTTTCGGGATGCAGCAAACTTAATTTGCGGTATAAGTCAATGGCTTGTGAAAGTTTGCCCTGTTTTATAAGCACATCTGCCATGGTTTCGGTAAGCACTTCGGTTTGCTGGTTACTTTCAGTAGCCATGCTTACCACAGCTTTCTCTTCGTTGGTATTGAGCTCTTTCTTTTCCTCCACATAGATCTTTTTCATGGAACGTAGCCACTGGGTAAAGGTTTTTACCTGCTGACCAAGTTTGTCATCGCCCGATTTATCTTCCCGGAGTTTAATGCCCTGCGACGCAAAATAATCAACGGTATGAAAAGGTTCGAAGGTAAAAACGGGTTGATCATCGGGTACTGTAGCAGTGTTTGCTGTTTCTTCTTTGATTTCGTTGGCTGCACTAATAGCTGCATTTGAAACGGTATCGGTTATTGATGCGCTTTGTTCCTCTTTAAAAGTTTCTGCTGCAATCATTACTTCTGCATCCTGAACTGCATCCGATACAGGGGAAATATCTTCTTCCTTTAGTGTTTCTGCTTCAATGATTGCTTCGGCATCCAGCACAGCATCATTAACAGGTGACACCTGTTCTTCTTTGATGGATTCAGCTTCTATCATTACTTCTGCATCGAGAACCGCATCTGATACAGGTGAAAAATCTTCCTCCCTGGTTATTTCAACTTCAATATTTGCTTCAGCATCAAGAACAGCATCTGTGTCATTCGCCATTTTCTCTTCTTCAGTTTCGGGCAGCAATTCAAAATCAGTTTGCTTCCTTTCTTCTGTGAAAAATGATACCTGTGGAATTTCAAGAACTGTTGCAGTTTCTTCCGGCTTTTCAAATTGCTTTAATTGCAGGTTGAACCACAACGGCTGATTGAAAAAGATACCTGCTTTTTGTGTTTGCTGTGGAGCTGATGCATCAGCTGATTGCTTCATTTTTGCAGCTAACAGGAATTGTGCTGTTCCAAACCATGGGTATTGGTAAACGAGTTGTTCCAGCTCCGCTTTTGAAGTTTCTTTCAGCAATGAAGGTTGCTGTATAAGCCTGCTAAATAAATCAGCGTTCATCATTGCAGCAAAGTAATTGAAAAAATTACCAGTTTGAGAAAATACGGTTAAATATTTCGTCGGTCATATTTGTAACAACCAGATCCGTCAATGAACTTTCTGCCTGTGCTAATGAAAGATTAGCAGAGAAAGGAAAATTCCTTGTAAGGTCGGCTTCAAAACTTTTTTTATCATCCAGCCTGTTTTTAAACACAAGATGAACCGTTACGTTCAGGTTATTGGAAGCTGCCTGTTGATTGGAAATACCTGATGTGGTAACATAATAATCGGTAATTTGTCCGCTTACATCATAATGGGCATCATCATTATTTGTTTGTGATAATCTTGTTTGATTAACTACTTTCTGGCGAAGCTTATCGGTTAAACGCTGACTTAACTGAGGATTAACGATTCTTGCCCTGTTATCAATATAATGTACGTTCACTGTTTTTACTTCAGGAGGAATGGATACATCTTTAAAGGAATAGCAGGAGGAAAAGAAAGCCGTTAGTAATAAGCCGATAGTCATTAGTCTTTTAATGGCTAATGACTTAAAACTATCGGCTACCGGCTTGTGTTTAAAGTTCTTCAATATCATACTCCTTCAGTTTTCTGTATAAAGTTCTTTCGCTGATGCCGAGATCGAGTGCTGCATCACGTCGTTTGCTTTTATGTTTCTTCAGTGCTTTTATAATCAGTTCTTTTTCTTTGTCCATGATGTTGAGGCTTTCTTCCACTTCCACATGATCCTGTATATCGCCATTGCCATTTCCGTTAAAGATCATTGGTTGTGATGAAGAAGATGAACTAATGACCGGCTGTTGATTTACTTCCATTGGCTTTGGTTCTGCAATCATGGTTTCGTTAAAAAAGTTGCCCGGCATCTGTACCTGCGATCCTCCATTCTGCAATACTTCAAGGAACATTTTCTTTAACTCGGTTACATCACGCTTCATATCAAAAAAGAGCTTGTACAGAATCTCCCGTTCATTGGCAAATTCAGCAGCACTTCCTGCCGGAGCAGTTTGGTGAGCCAGCACAGGCAGACGATTAAAACTTCTTTCGGGTAAGAAAGGAGCCAAATCTTTACCTGTAACAATTTTGTTGGTTGAAAGAACAGAAATCTGCTCTGCAATATTCTTTAATTCCCGCACATTACCGGGAAACGGATAACTGATTAACAGATTTTTTGCATCGTCTTCCAGCTGAACAGGTGTTGTTTTATAACGTTCTGCAAAGTCAACAGAAAATTTTCTGAACAGGAGAGGAATATCTTCTTTCCGGTCTCTTAATGAGGGTACACGGATTGGTACAGTATTCAAACGGTAGTATAAATCTTCCCTGAACTTATTGTTTTGAGTAAACTCAAGCAGATCCTTATTGGTGGCTGCAATTACACGTACATCCGTCTTCTGAACTTTAGATGAACCAACACGGATGAATTCTCCTGCTTCCAGTACACGCAGCAAACGTGCCTGTGTGCCTAACGGCAGTTCACCAATTTCATCTAAGAAGATAGTACCGCCATTCACTGTTTCGAAATAACCTTTTCTTGCATCTAATGCTCCCGTAAAAGAACCTTTTTCATGACCGAATAATTCAGAATCAATTGTTCCTTCTGGAATTGCACCGCAGTTAACTGCAATGAAGGGATTGTGCTTTCGTGTTGATAAGGAATGAATAATTTGTGAGAATACTTCTTTACCAACACCGCTTTCACCATTGATGAGTACAGTAAGATCAGTTGATGAAACCTGTACTGCCACATTCAATGCATGATTCAATGCCGGTGAGTTACCGATAATGCCGAACCTGTTTTTTATTACTTGTAAATCCATTGTTATTGATTTTCGATAGTACCAAGCAATGTGCCTTTGGTACAACTATTGACTTTTACCATTACGTAATCGCCTTTCTTAAAATTGTAGTGTTCTTTCGGAAAAACAATCACTTTGTTTTGTGAGTTGCGACCCATCCAGGAACTTTCATCTTTCTTACTGTTCCCTTCAATCAATACTTTATAAGTTTGACCGATATCCCGTTGATTACTGTGTAAGGATAAATAATATTGTTTGTCAACGATTTCCTGCAAACGTCTTTTCTTCACTTCTTCCGGTATATCATCAGCATAACGTTTGGCAGCAAGTGTGCCCGGCCGTTCACTGTAATAATACATGTAACTGTAATCGTACCTGCTGTAATCCATGATGCTTAATGTATCCTGATGTTCCTCTTCTGTTTCTGTACAAAAGCCTGCAATAAAATCGGAACTGATACCGCAATCAGGAACAATTTCCCTGATGCGATCTACTTTTTTCATGTACCATTCACGGGTATAAGTTCTGTTCATCAACTGTAACACTCTTGTATTACCGCTTTGCACTGGCAGATGAATATAATTGCAGATGTTTTCATACTTCGCCATGGTAAACAGCACTTCATCTGTAATATCTTTGGGATGAGAAGTGGAAAAACGAACTCTCAACTCCGGAGAAACCAGTGCCACTTTTTCCATCAGCATGGCGAATGAAACAGTTTCATTATTCTGTTCGTCAACAAACTGGTAGCTGTCTACATTTTGTCCGAGTAATGTTACTTCTCTGAAACCCCTGTCAAATAAATCCTGTGCTTCAGCGATGATTGATCTTGCATCACGGCTTCTTTCACGGCCACGGGTAAAAGGTACCACGCAGAAGCTGCACATATTATTGCAACCACGCATGATAGAAATAAATGCATTTACACCATTACTTTCCAAACGAATTGGTGAAATATCTCCATAAGTTTCATCACGGCTCAACAATACATTAACCCCCTTTTGTCCGCCTTCTGCTTCTTCTATTAAACCGGGCAGAGAGCGGTAAGCATCCGGGCCAATTACAAGGTCAACCAGCTTTTCTTCTTCCAGTAAATTTGATTTTAAACGTTCTGCCATACAACCGAGTACGCCAACCAGTAAACCCGGTTTCTTTCTTTTTGCCTGGCGGAATTCGGTTAAACGTTTACGGATGGTTTGCTCTGCCTTTTCCCGGATTGAACAGGTATTGAGCAGAACCAGGTCGGCTTCTCCGGCATTTTTTGTAGCGCCAAAACCGGCTGTATTGAGAATGCTGGCAACAATTTCACTATCGCTGAAATTCATTGCACAGCCGTAGCTTTCGATATAAAATTTCTTTTTATACTCGTTGGGGTCGTTGGCAAAAGGAGCATAAGCTTCGCCCTGGCGGTTTTCATCATGCACTTTTGTATCTGTCAACAAATCCATCATATTTACGCTTATTGAGCAGGCAAAGGTAGGAAAATATAAGCGATCTGGTGACAGATTGGCAGCATATATACTACCACTGATGGAATAAGAAAGGGCTTGTATCCCATTCAAAATTATCTTTATGCCCTCAAAAAACTGAACCCGTTGACTGTAAAACCATTTTTCCTCTTATCTGTACTTTTTTCATTTCTCTCTTTTGTTGCTTTGGCCCAGCAAGGACAAAAAAAAGATAACGGAATGGTCATTGGTTCTGTGCTTGACACATCGAGTCAGCGTGCAATAGTGGGGGCAACGGTTTCCATTATTCCTTATAAGGATTCAACGAAGCTTTCTGTATTTCTCACCGATAAAAACGGTGCATTCACTTTTAGTAATCTTGACTTTGGATATTACCGTTTAACGATTACAGCCATTGGCTTTCGCACCAAAACAATTGACAGCATTTATTTAAGAACCGAACGATCCGATTTTAACCTCAACGATATTGGTTTGGGTAATCAATCAGTTGAGTTGAGTGAAATAGTCATCTATGTAGAAAAGCCGTTGATTGAATCGAAAGATGGAAACATTACGTTCAATGTGGGAGAAAGTGCCTTAAGTAACGGAAGTACTGCAACCGAATTATTAAAGCAAACGCCACTGGTTACAACTGATCCCAATGGAAAAATTTTAGTACGTGGAAAAGACCCCAAGATATTAATTGATGATAAACCTGTTGAGCTGAATATGCAGCAACTGCAGGATCTGCTGGAAAGTATGCCCGGCAGTACGATTGAAAAAATTGAAGTACTCACCAACCCTCCGCCACAATATGCTAATGAACAGGGTGGGGTAATCAATATTGTTACAAAGAAAGGAAGAGTTGGTTTTGGCGGCAGGGTGAACTTGTATTACGGATCAAGAGGTGAAATGGGATTCAGCAGCAATTTCAATTACCGGAAGCAGGGCTTTGCTGTTAATGTGAATGTGGGTATGGGTTACAACGAGTATGAATCTGATGGTTACAGCAACCGTACAAATATTTACACTGATTCATCGAATCAATTAAAGATTAACAGCAATTCAGTAAGCAAAACGCTTCGTCCTAATTTTCGTTTCAATCTTGATTATGATCTCAACAAACGGAATACTGTAAATTTTGTAGCACAGTATAACCAGAACGAATTTGATAACAGCGGGTTCAACCGATATAAAAACATCAACAGGTTCGATTCTATTTCAAAATTGAGTGAACGCATTGTTGCAACAGATGGTTATAACAGGAATCCATCACTGAATTTTACCTATACACATAAAGGAAAAACGGCAGGGGAGCAACTGCGTGTTATTGGCTCTTATAATATTGGATGGAACAAAAATGTACGCAATTTTTTCCAGGAGTTTTTAAATGCTGATGATACAGCAACAGGGATCGACAGTACACAAAAGCAATCGAATGATACAAGAAACAATGGCTATAGTTTAGTGGTTGCTTATGCTAAAATTCTGAAAAATAATAAAACCAGTTTTTCAACAGGTGCTGCTTATTACCGCAGCAACAGTCATATTCTTTTAACAACAGAGTTCCTGAAAAAACCGGAGAACAGTTTTCAGAAAGTTGATTTGCTGAGTAATGATTTTGAGTTCCACCAGGATGTTCTGAATGCAAGGTTTTCGATGAAGCATATTTTTAAACCGGGTTTTTCTGTCAGTGCTGGTGCTGCAGTGGAGCAAACAAATATTCTGTTTGAATTATACAGAGATGGTAAGAATGTGTACAGCAGATTTTATAATCTGTTGCCCTTTGCCAATTTCAACAGAAGCTGGGAAAATAAAACCAATCTTACGTTTGCTTACCGCAGAACGATCCGTCGTCCGGGCATTGGTGAACTGAACCCGGCAATTGATTATGGTGATCCATACAATCTCCGTTATGGCAACCCTGATTTATTGCCATCACAGGCGCATAATTTTGACGTGGTACTGGGTCAAACAAAAACGAAAGGCTTTGCCAATATCGGGCTGGGATATAATATTGTTGAAGACATCATCAGTCAGATAAGAACCCTGCAGCCAGATGGAAAAACAGTTGTAACATGGGATAATGTAAGTGGCCGGCAGGAATATGAAGTAAGCAGTTGGGGAGGACTCACCATCAGCAAAAAAATCCGATCAAATATCAGCGCCAGTTATATCTATAATCAATACAGTACGTTCGATAAACAAATCAGGAAGTACCGTGATGGTGGTTCTTTTACTTCCAACTTCAGCTGTAATTATTTGCCTGATGATAAATGGACGATAACAGGTACGTTCACCTTTAACCGCTTTGCCAATCCTCAGGGAACAGTGAAAAGTAATATCAATATGAACCTTGGATTGCAGCGCAAATTATTCAAGAAGAAGATAATCATTACTGTCAATACAGTTGATCCGTTTGTACAGCAGCAGAACAGAATCTTTACATATGGAACTAATTTTAATCTTGAAAGTTACAGCCGGACACAAACAAGAAACTACCGCATAACCCTTAGTTATAATTTCAACAAAACAACTACGCCGAAAAAGAAAGGGCCAAGTGCAAATGATTTGCTGAAGAAGAAAATAGGGAAGAGCTGATTCGCAAATGGAAACTTATCTTTATACTCTAACAGAACATTATGCAACAGGAAGATAACAGTATGAATTTTCACACACGCAAATGGGTAAAGCCCGAAGACCTGAATCCAAATCATTCTTTATTTGGAGGAAGACTGCTGCAATGGATTGATGAAGAAGCTGCTCTCTATGCAATTATTCAGCTGGAGAATAAGCATGTTGTAACCAAATTTATTTCCGAGATCAATTTTATTTCATCACCCAAGCAGGGCGATATTATTGAAATAGGAATTGTTGCGTCTCACTTTGGAAATACATCGTTAACTCTGAAATGTGAAGTAAGAAACAAACTGACCCGTGAGCAGATCTTAACGATTGAAAAAATTGTGTTCGTAAATGTAAATGCAGAAGGCAAACCGGTGCCGCATGGTAAAACGGCGATTACTTATGTGAAAGACAGGTTTTAAACATTACATAAAAAAAGTTGCTGATCAAAATTGATCAACAACTTATCTTCAAGTTACTGTTTCCAATTTTTACTCTTCCTCATCTTCATAATAAGCATCCTGCCCAAAGAATAACTTCTCCCAAGTGGCAATCACTTTATCATCTAAGCATTCAGCAATATCATGAATGGGATCGCTCTTTTTCTTCCACACAATTTCTTCTCCCTCATTATAAGTGGAAATGCAAAGTGCATAGTCACTTTTAAAGTGAACCTTAATCAGCTTCAGCGCTTCATTTTCTTTTTCCTGGATGAGATAATGGCATCCGGTTTCCATTAGTTCATACGAATACATAGTTCACAATTTTAATCTTTTACAATAATATCAATCCGCTAGCAGAACTTAATGGTGTTGGTAAGTTGGAGATGGTTGAAATCAACCTGTTTTCCAGGGGGTTCAGTACCCGACAAATGTAGGCCGATTTACGGGATTTGAGGAATGCAAAAATGGCACCCGAGGCTAATTTTACAGAAACTTAATGCAAGGCGGTTGAAAACCAATTGGTTGGGACTGTGGTTATTCCAGCTCAGTTACGCTGATCTTTTTGCCATCAAAGCTTACCTGCAGAATTTTGACAGATCTCACGGGCTGCCCGTTTTGCAGGGCCGGGCTCCAATTGCCTTGGTTCATCCATGTTTTCAATGCAGAAAAATCTGGGCGTACATTGCTGTTTGGTCTTGCTTCATAAAGACATGCTTTGCCATCTGTATTAATCAGTAAGCTGAGGGTTATTTTGCCACCGGCTTTTTTCTGTACATATTCTTTGAAGAAATATTCGAGGTGATCATCGAGACTTGTTTTCTTATTGTTCCATTGTGCTGTTTGCTGCACACGGATATAAATATCATCAAAAGCATTATTACCGAATTGTTTGCAACTGTCTAAACGGATGATTTCCTGTTGCTGCTGTGCTTTTATACCGAGTGTTGTAAGTAGAAGGATAAAGGATATGATTGCTTTCATAAGGTAAATATAGAAAATAGCTGTAAGTGAAAACAGATTGTGTATTGCGAGTAGCTTGAAGCGATTGGCTTACGGCTATTCTCACAATTTAAAACCTTGTACTCCCGGTTTCCTATTTGCTTCGCTCATTAAAACTGTTTGAAGCAGCCGTTTATTTCTTGTTTCAGGAGTTTTAGCACTGTCGAGCCAGAACATAAATTGTTTACGGGTAGAAGGAGCAAATGCTTTGAAATTATTAAGTGCTGCTTTTTTGCCTTTAAATGCCTGCAATAAATCTTTGGGAAGCTGATTGGTAATTGCTGCTTGGTTCGAACCCGTTAATGTATCCCAGCTGCCATTCTTTTTGGCTGTTTCAATTTTTTCAAGTCCCTGTGGTAGCATCAGGCCATTGGCAATTAAGACTTCAACACGTTGTTTATTTACATCACTCCAAACGCTTTTTGGCTTACGTGGAGTAATGAGTATCATTGCCCGTTCATCATCTAATTTGCGTGCAAGACTGTCGATCCACCCAAAGCATAAGCATTCTTCCACAATATCATTGTAAGGAAGCCGGGGTTTGCTTTTTCCAACCTTATAATAAATAAGCCAGATACCAGTCGATTTCTGATGATTTTTTTGCAGCCAGCTGCGCCAGGCTTTCCTGTCTTTGGGATAGTAAGAATCGAGGCTGTCAATAGCCCTTGCCATAAAAGATTAACCCTCGTGTTTGCGGTTGAGCATCCAGATGAGGAAAGCAATGAAGAAAATGCCGATGCCTGCTCCTCCGAAAATGATTGCTGTCAGCACTTTCTGGGCGCCAACAGATAAAACCATTGACAGGGCAACTACCAGGTATACGATGAAGATGGTAAGGAGAGTATAAATCTTTTTGTCCATGTTTTGATTTTAGTGAAGCGAAATTGAGAAATAATCAGTTATGAGCCAAAAATTATTCACAGGACTGTGAACAAATTCTACAGCGGAGGGCGAAAGTGGTTTTGTTATATTTGCCCGTTAACGGCATACAGGTACGATGTATGATGTACGAAGTACGATGTAAAGGAGCTGTTTTGTTCAGCAGAACTGATGCCGTACAAGAGTGCGACGCAAGAAAAGTTGATTAAAGTACCCGGGCTGGAAAACTTAAATTACAAACTATAAACTGGTCAATGGCTGAAGAAAAAAAGAACTTGTTTGATTACGACGAAGATTCCATTAAAACCCTCGACTGGCAGGAACATATCCGTCTTCGTCCGGGAATGTATATTGGAAAGTTAGGCGACGGCAGCAGCCCGGATGACGGGATCTATGTACTCATGAAAGAAGTGCTTGATAACTGCATTGATGAACATACAATGGGTTATGGTAAACAGGTGGAAGTAAACCTGGAGAATGGCGTTGTAACCATCCGTGATTATGGCCGTGGCATTCCATTGGGTAAAGTGGTGGATGTGGTGAGTAAGATCAACACCGGTGCCAAGTACGACAGTAAAGTGTTCCAGAAAAGTGTGGGATTGAATGGTGTGGGAACAAAAGCAGTAAATGCGTTGAGCAGTTATTTTAAAGTAACGGCTTTTCGTGATGGCAAGGAAAAAACAGCTGAGTTTGCAAAAGGGATCTTAACAAAGGAACATAAAGAACAAAAGAGTACCGAAGAAAACGGAACACTGGTTACGTTCATCCCTGATGAATCTGTGTTTAAGAACTACCGTTATATCCATGAATACATGGATAACCAGTTCTGGAACTATTGCTACCTGAATGCGGGATTGATTGTGAACTTTAACGGAAAGAAATATGTTTCCAAAAATGGGTTGCTTGATCTGCTGCAACGCAAAACCAATATGGATGAAATCCGTTATCCCATCATTCATTTAAAAGGAGATGATATTGAAGTAGCCCTTACACATGAGAATCAGTATGGCGAAGAATATTATTCATTTGTTAACGGACAGTTTACCACACAGGGTGGAACACATTTGGCTGCATTTCGTGAAGGGTATGTAAAAACGATTCGTGATTTTTATAAGAAGGATTATGATGCGGCTGATATTCGTGGAAGTATTTGTGCAGCAGTAAGTGTGCGTGTACAGGAGCCGGTATTTGAAAGCCAGACAAAAACAAAACTCGGTTCAACAACAGTTTCTGAAGGCGGACCAAGCATGAAGAATTTTATCGGCGATTTTTTAGCAAGAGATCTTGATTTGTATTTGCACCGTAACCCAACTGTTGCCGATGCATTGAAGCGCCGCATTGAGCAAAATGAAAAAGAACGCAAGGAACTGGCAGGTATAAAAAAGCTGGCTAATGAAAGAGCGAAGAAAGCGAATCTCCACAATAAAAAATTAAGAGACTGCCGTTTTCATTACAACGATGAGGCAACAGGAAAAGACAGAACAAAAATTCTGGAGAAACAAAAAGAGAGCACCATATTTATTACCGAAGGTGATTCTGCAAGCGGAAGTATTACCAAATCAAGAAATGTAGAAACACAGGCAGTGTTCAGTTTGCGTGGTAAACCATTGAACTGTTTTGGTCTTACAAAAAAGGTTGTGTACGAAAATGAAGAGTTCAATCTGCTACAGCACGCATTGAATATTGAAGATGATTACGAGAATCTCCGCTACAACAATATTGTGATTGCAACCGATGCTGATGTTGATGGGATGCATATCCGCTTATTGCTGATGACTTTCTTCCTGCAGTTCTTTCCTGATTTGGTGAAGAATGGTCATGTGTACATACTTGAAACTCCTTTGTTCCGTGTACGGGATAAAAAAGAAACGATCTATTGTTATGATGAAACAGCCAAACAGGCTGCCATTAAAAAATTGGGCAACAAACCGGAGATCACACGATTTAAAGGTTTGGGTGAAATCAGTCCGGAAGAATTTGGCAAGTTCATTGGTGCAGAAATGCGCAAAGAACCGGTGATGCTATTACCTGAAACACATATTCAGCAGGTGCTTGAATATTATATGGGGAAAAACACACCCGACAGACAGGAGTTTATTATTGATAACCTGAAAGTAGAACTGGATATAGTGGAGGAAATATAATGTTTGAATTTCACGCCGACAGGAAACGATATTTTGAGATACAGGTTCTGAACACAGAAAAGTATGTTCTCCCATTTATTGAAAAAGCATTTTCAATAAAACCCGGCATGCGTGTATTGGAAATTGGATGTGGTGAAGGCGGCGTTCTGAAAGCATTTATTGATAAAGGTTGCACAGGCGTAGGAGTGGAGCTGGATGAAAGTCGTTTGGTGAATGCAAGAGAATGGATGGCAACTGAATTGCAGAACCAGCAGGTGAAGTTTTATTCAAAAGATATTTATCATACTACCTATGCAGAATTGGGTGGAGCATTTGATGTGATAGTACTGAAGGATGTAATTGAACATATTCATGATCAGCCAAAGCTGATTGAATGGATGAAAAGTTTTTTAACATCTGGTGGTGTAATCTTTTTTGGTTTTCCACCTTGGTATATGCCGTTTGGCGGGCATCAGCAGATTAATAAAGGCAAGTGGCTATCGAAGTTGCCTTATTATCATTTGCTGCCAACACCGATTTATAAATGGTTGCTGAAATCGAATGGAGAGAACTGGGAAGAAATGCTGGAGATCAAAGAAACAGGAATATCGATTGAACGTTTTGAACGGATTTGTAAAGAGAAAGGATATAACCTGATCCATCAAACACATTTCCTGGTAAACCCGATTTATGAATATAAGTTTGGGTGGAAACCAAAAGAACAGTTTGGATTGATCAAAGTCATTCCGTTTGTGCGGAATTTTTTTACAAGCTGTGTTTATTATTTAATACAAAGCAAATAACAGAATCAAGATAACATGATACACATTGTTTTTAATGAAGCAGATATTGCGGTATTGCAACAGGCAATTGAACTGGATGAAACCCTGCAGGGTGAAGTACTGCAGGTGAGTGATGATTATGCAGTTGGTCCGCTGAAAGATATTTATACCGAAGGAGGTATTGAAGCAAGAAAAAACTGGTGGCGTGAAGTACTCGCCGGTGGAGATTATGATGGAAAAGTGGATACAGGTGAAGTGGATGATAACAGGCTTGTTGCTTTTTTAATTGAACGCCTACAGGTGAATGATGAAGAAAAGATCTGGATCTGGGCTGCACAAAACAAACATGATGTAAGTGGATATTACTGGTTAATGAGTCAGCTCAAAGATTTCCAGGGAAGGGTTTTTATTCTTTACCTGAACAATCTTCCGTTCATTAATGAAAAAGGGTTGATCTTTTATCCTGAATGGATTCACACCATTCAGCCAAAAGAGATGACCAAGGCAAAAAAACTGTCGAGGTTGATTACTGCAAGTGAGTTTGAAGTTGATCCTGATGAATGGACAAAACTCTGCAATGAAGAAAAAGGAGTTCGTTTACTCGAAGGGGGAAAGAAACTGATGCAGAAAGATTATAATTATTATGATGCAGATCTGAAAAATTTCATTTCTGCTGACTGGCAGAAGGGAAGCAAGATCATCAACCAGTTTTTAAGCAAGAATAAAGAAACAACAGGTGATGCTTATATGCTTTGGCGTTTAAAGCTGATGATTGCAGAAGGTTTGTTTGATGTGCAGGGTGAAGTAAAGAATATGAAAGAGTTTGAAGTGAAGAAAAAAGCTGGGGCTGTAGAAACTGTCTGAACTGGGATTTATATGATGCATGAGATGTATGGGAATGGTTAAAGATTTGTATTCATCCTGCAAATCCCATTAATCTAATAAATCATGGTTCAGACAAATGGCCGAATAGAATGAAGAAAGTACAAGTGTGCGACGCAACAAAAGATACATAGCAGCAATTGCGTTGGTAACATAAAAAAGATAATAAGAAGATGAGCGCAGCGAAAAAAAAAGAAAATGTTTTTGATAATGAAGGCGGGGTGCAGGGCCAGTACAAAAACTGGTTCCTTGATTATGCATCGTATGTAATCCTTGAACGTGCCGTACCTGCCATTGAAGATGGACTGAAACCCGTACAGCGTCGTATCCTTCATGCCATGAAAGAAATGGATGATGGACGTTTCAACAAAGTAGCAAATATCATCGGGCAGGCTATGCAGTATCATCCGCATGGTGATGCAAGCATTGGTGATGCATTGGTGAACATGGGTCAGAAAGATTTGTTGATTGAAACGCAGGGTAACTGGGGTGATGTACGTACCGGTGATGATGCGGCGGCAGCACGTTATATTGAAGCCCGTCTTTCAAAGTTTGCACTGGAAGTTGCCTTCAATAATAAAACAACAGAATGGCAGTTGAGCTATGATGGCAGAAAGAATGAGCCTGTTGTATTGCCCATGAAATTTCCGTTACTCCTGGCACACGGAGCTGATGGGATTGCAGTTGGACTGTCAACAAAAATTCTTCCGCATAATTTCTGTGAGTTGATAGAAGCTTCCATCAAATGTTTGCGTGGAAAGCGTTTTGAAATCTTACCCGATTTTCAAACAGGAGGGATGATTGATGTTGCCAATTACAATGATGGCAAACGTGGTGGTAAAGTAAGAGTGCGTGCACATATTGAAGAACTCGATAAAAAAACATTGCTCATTAAAGATGTTCCTTACGGTGTTACAACAACACAATTAATGGACAGTATCGTTAAAGCAAATGACCAGGGAAAAATAAAAGTCAAGAAGGTAACTGATAATACAGCTGCTGATGTGGAAGTGCAGATTGATCTGGCTCCGGGCATCTCTCCTGATATTACGATTGATGCGTTATATGCATTTACGGATTGTGAAGTATCTATTTCGCCCAATGCCTGTGTAATTGTTGATAACAAGCCACGGTTCCTTACTGTATCTGATCTGTTGCGTTATTCAGCTGATCAAACCAAAGAATTGCTGAAGAAAGAACTGGAGATCAAGCTGGGTGAACTGATGGAGAAATGGCATTATACTTCACTGGAAAAAATCTTCTTTGAAGAAAAAATCTACAAGGAACTGGAGAAGAAACATGAAACATGGGATAAAGTAATTATTGCAATTGACCAGGCTTTTATTCCGTTTAAAAAACAACTGAAGAGAGAAATCAAGCGGGAAGATATAATCAAGCTTACTGAAAAACCTGTACGCAGAATTTACCGTTTGGATATTGATGAACTGAATGATCAGATCAAGGCTCTGGAAGCTGATATGAAACAGGTGAAGTATGACCTGGCAAACCTGATTGATTACGCTGTGGCTTATTATGAAAACCTGTTGAAGAAGTATGGCAAAGGAAGAGAACGTAAAACAGAAATCAAACCGTTTGAAACCATCCAGGTAAAACAGGTCGCCATTGCCAATGCAAAACTGTACATGAACCGTGAAGATGGTTTCATTGGTACTTCACTGAAGAAAGATGAGTTTGTTTGTGACTGCTCCGACTTTGATGATATCATTGTGTTTACCAAACGTGGTATTATGAAAGTGGTAAAAGTGAGCGACAAATCGTATATCGGCAAGGATATTATTCATGCAGCTGTGTTTCAGAAAAATGATGAACGCACAACCTACAACATGATTTATGCTGATGGGAAAGGTGGAGTGAGTTATGCCAAACGTTTTAATGTTACCGGTATAACAAGAGAAAAAGAATATGACCTTACCAGGGGTGATGAAAAAAGTAAAGTGCATTATTTCACAGTAAATCTCAACGGTGAAGCGGAAGTAGTGAAGATTGTATTGAGCCCGAATTGTACAGCCCGTAACAAAGAGTTTGATTTCTATTTTGAAGAATTGGATATCAAAGGCAGAAGCAGTATGGGTAATCAGGTAACAAAGTATCCCATCAAATCAGTGAAGTTTAAAGAGAAAGGTAAATCAACATTGAGTGGAAAGAAGATGTGGTTTGATGATAAGTTTGGACGTTTAACAACAGAAGAGAAAGGTGAATACTTAGGTAAGTTTGAGCCGGAAGATAAAGTGCTTGTGATTTATAAAGATGGTAATTATGAAATTACCGACCAGGAACTCACACAAAAATTTGACCCGGAAGCTGTTTTACTGATTGAGTTATTTAAACCGGAGAAAATTGTAACGGCTGTTTACCTTGATAATGATAAGTTGCAATACAATGTAAAACGTTTTAAAATTGAAACAACCACACTTCGGAATAAATTCTTCTTCATAAAAGAAGGAGATAAGAATTATGTGGAAGCTGTTACAACTGATGATGAACCGGTGCTGGCTATGCAAAGTGGAAGAGGTGCACAAGTACGTAAAGCAAAAATAAAATTAGCCAAGGTTGCAGAAGTGATGGGCTGGAAAGCAGTGGGAGCAAAGCTTACAGACTATAACAAGAGTATTGAAATGGAATGGGTGAAGGAAGATTCGCATGCACAGCCGGAGTTATTTGAATAAAATAAAAATGAAGAATATTAGATATTTTTTTTGGGGATGGTTTGGATTTAAATTAATGCTATTGATTTCTGTTGGGTTTATTGACCTTAATCTAAATAAGATCACAGAAACTAATACTTTATTTTATCTAATTTATTGTCTTGTTTTTTTGATTTTCTCTGGTTTAAAACTGCGTCTGCTTAAGAAATTTGGAGATTATCTTTCGATTACAAAGGTTGAGATATTTCTTTTACTTTTAACAGCCTTCCAAAGTAAAAGTACATTCTTGATTGTGTTCTGTTTTATAATATTAGCTGAACTCCTTCACTATTACAAAGAATTCTGTGTCATAACCCCAAGCGATAAATTTGACGGAGATGAATTTAAAGAAGAAGATTAAATTTCTATTTTTTATTCTTCACTCTCTACAATCTCGCCGTAATCAATAAACAATTCTTCACCAGCAGCGATTGCACTAAGTGTTTCAAAATCTTCTCCATCATTGATGGATTTAACATTAGGCGTTTCGGCATGGTTTAAGAAAATCACAATATCCATCACCTTAAATCCGTAATCGGGCAGGTAGTAAAACTCTTCATCAAACAGGCAATAAGTCTCAACTAAGTCTTTGCTGTGTTTAGGAAGAGAATCTATTTCACTGCGTTCTACTTTAATCCATTCACCAACGCCTTTTGAGAACAGTCCACGTTGTCCGGCAGGAATATCCGTTAAGGCAAATACACCATTACCGTGAATGGGAGAGGGTTTCATCATTACCCAGGTGTCGTGTTTCAGTTCGTGGAGCAGCTGTTCTTTGGTCATATATGTCTAAACCTCCGGGGTTTTAATCAAGTTGTTTAAAATAATGTATACGATTCTTTAAAAACCCCGGAGGTTGTTGCCGGGGCTTAGAGTTTATTTAATATACTTTTTCATTTCCCTTTCAGCATCACGGTTTTTGATAGTCTCTCTCTTATCATGCAGTTTCTTTCCTTTACCCAAACCGATTTCCAGTTTGGCTAAATTATTTTCAGTAAAAAAGATGCGGAGCGGAACAACGGTAAATCCTTTTTCCTTGAGTTTGTTTTCCCACTTCCGGATTTCTTTTTTATTCAGTAGCAACTTTCTGTCATGAACTGCCATGTGGTTATTGGTTGTACCGAAACGGTACTCAGCAATATGCAGCCCTTTGATCCACAGCTCATGTTTGTGAAAAAAGCAATAGGAATCGCTGAAGCTCACCTTTCCTTCACGGATCGATTTTACCTCCGTTCCGGCCAATACCATCCCTGCTACTAATTTGTCGTCAAAATAGTATTCGTGAAAGGCTGCTCTGTTTTTTGATTCCATTTGTTACTAATAAAAAAAGCAATCAATTAAAGTTGAATCAACTCTAATTGATTGCAAATATAATTCTGATTAATCAGTTCCTGAATAAGTTGAACAGTACACCAAACTTCTGCTTCATATCCTTGCGGTCTACAATGAGATCAAGAAATCCATGCTCCAGCAAAAACTCACTGCGTTGAAAACCTTCGGGCAAATCTTTTTTAATGGTTTCTTTGATCACACGTGGACCGGCAAAACCAATCAAAGCACCGGGTTCACCTATATTCAAATCGCCAATCATACCAAAGGAAGCAGTAATACCTCCAAACGTAGGATCAGTAAGCCATGTGATATAAGGAAGCTTTGCATCGCTCAGTTGAGAAAGTTTGCCGGAAACTTTTGCCAGTTGCATCAATGAGAAAGCACTTTCCATCATTCTTGCACCACCGCTTTTGCAAATCATGATCATCGGCATTTTCTGTTCAATGCAATAATCAACACCACGTGCAATTTTTTCACCCATTACACTGCCCAGTGATCCGCCAATGAAATCAAAGTCCATGCAACAAACAACAGCATCGTAGCCATCAATTTTTCCACTTGCCACACGGATTGAATCGTGCAGGTCTGTTTTTTTCCAGATATCTTCCAAACGTTTCTGGTAAGGCTTCAGATCTGTAAAATTGAGGTAATCTTTAGAGCGGATATTATCAAACAATTCAGTGTATGAATCACCATCAAACAGAAGATCAAAATATTCTGAACTACCGATGCGGTGATGGTAATTACATTTCGGACAAACATATTTATTGTCGCTCAGCTCCTGTGATGTACAGGTGTATTTACACTCAGGACATTTTGTCCATAAGCCTTCTCTTATTTCCTTTTTTTCGGATGTAGAAGTGAGAATGCCTTTCTGTACACGTTTGAACCAGGATGATCTCTGAGAATCTTCCCGGGGAAGGTCATCGCCGGTTAAGTTTTTCTCAATATCCTCTTCTTGTTTTCCCATCTGCTGTAAGTTTGAAAGCAATTAAAAGTAAAACAATTATGCGTTTCTGTTGATACAGTTCAGATCTTCAAAAGCAACTTCAAGTCGCTTGTTAAAGCTTTCTTCACCTTTGCGTAACCAAACTCTCGGATCGTAATGTTTTTTATTTGGACTGTCAGGACCTTCAGGATTACCTAATTGTCCCTGCAGATAAGCTTCATTCTTTTTGTAATTGTTGAGAATACCTTCCCAGAATGCCCACTGAAGATCAGTGTCAAGATTCATTTTGATTGCACCGTAACCAATTGCTTCACGGATCTGGTGCTGAGGTGAACCACTGCCACCATGGAATACAAAATAAACTGGCTTCGGTCCGGTTTTCAATTCTTTCTCAATATAATCCTGGCTGTTTTTTAAGATCACGGGTCTTAATTCAACATTACCCGGTTTGTACACACCATGTACATTACCAAATGCTGCGGCTACGGTAAATAATTTACCAACCTTGCTTAATTCAGTATATGAATAAGCAACATGTTCAGGTTGAGTATAAAGTTTATCGTTGTCTACATCGCTGTTATCAACACCATCTTCTTCGCCACCTGTAACACCCAGTTCAATTTCAATTGACATGCCCAGTGGAGCCATGCGCTTGTAAAATTCAACAGAAGTTTTAATGTTTTCTTCCAGGGGCTCTTCACTTAAATCGAGCATATGTGAACTGAAAAGTGGCTGTCCTTTTTCTTTGTTGAATTCTACACCGGCATCAATCAGTCCGCTGATCCATGGTAACCATTTTTTAGATGCATGATCGGTATGCAAAACAACAGACACACCATAGTATTTTGCTACATTATGTATATGTAAGGCACCTGAAATAGCGCCCTGGATATTTCCCTGTAATTTGTCGTTTGGCATTCCTTTGCCGGCTATAAACTGTGCGCCGCCGTTTGAAAACTGAATAATAACGGGTGAATTTACTTTTGCTGCTGTCTCAAGAACACCATTGATGGTATTGGTTCCAATTGTATTAACTGCGGGGAGTGCGAATTGATTCTGTTTTGCATCATTGTATAACGCTTCCAATTCTTCGCCAAAAAGTACGCCGGCTCTGTATTTACTCATAAAAAATGGTATAAAGGTTTAAAAATCAGTGTTGAATTCAGTTTTTTGGAGGCGCTAAGATAGTTAATTACTCATTAGCTGCTTTGAAGGAGGAGTTTTTTTCCACTTTCCAATAACAGTCATTAGTAAAGATCGACAATCAGAAGGCCAGGTTCGGGCTCCCTGATTTGATTTGCTTTAGCAGCTATTTTTCCGCTGAGGAATTCTTCTTTTTCCTGCTGTGATGCGTAATAGAAAAAATAATACCGTATCTGATACTGATCAAGTTCTTTCAGTAACTCATCGGTTGTATAAGAAGGTTTGGTAATGGTATAATAGGAACTCTTTGATAAATAGGCCACCACCATACATTCGCTTTTTTTTGTATTTGAAGTAAATTTCCCGGCAATAGAGTTTCGCTTCATCATTTCAGCCGTATCAAAAAATTCTTTATGGCTGAATGCCTGATCTTTCAGTTGATTGATGGGTTCAAGCAAAAAACTGCCAAAGAAGATTAGCCAGATAAACAACCGTTGCCATCTGTTGATGCTGATTGCTGCAAAAAGTTGTTGCATCAGTAAGCCTCCTGCAATCATAAAAATGAAACTCAATGCCCAGATGAAACGTGTTTCAACATGGAGTAAAATATAACCGGCAGGTAAAGTAATTAAAGTGATGATGAGATAAAGCCAGGTCTTATTTTTTTGAATGAAATAATTAACTGCACTTAGTAACAAAATGGCCGATGAAAAAAAAGAAAGATCATGAATACTGATGAGCCATTGCTGAAAATTAAAGAGAATGACTCTTAGCTGGTGAAGAATTATCTTCAGAAATGGAACATTCGATAAATTGTTTTTCCGTACATGCCATGGGTCTTCCCAAACGGCTGCTGATCCCTCATAAGGTGGAGGTTGAATAACCGGACCGGGTAGTGGTCCTTTGCTGAAATCCCAATGAGCATTGAATTTTCCAAAGGCAATCATCCATTCGCCGTACTTCCCGTGCAGGGCATATATCCAGGGAAATGTGCATAAGGCGAAGATGCTGAACCCGGCAGCCAATTGTTTAACTGCCTGTTTCTTATCCGGGTTTAGAAACAGGTGTATCACAATGAAGTGAAAGATGAAAAAAGGAAAACCATACGATTTGTCGAAATACAAACAGGCGCCAATAAATCCAGCCAGTAAATTTTTTTGAATACTGCTGAAGAAAGAGTCTGACTTAATGAGGTTGAAATAAGCAAGTAACAGGAATACAAGCAAAGCATCAGCTGCCAGTTCGCTGTATGCATAATACAGCAACAGAATAACTGAACACAGTTGAATGCTTGTTTTTAACCAGTCGGATAATGAAAATTTATTGAGCAATGAGTGAAGGACAACCAACGAACCAATTGAGAAAATAGCATTCGATACTTTAAATGCGGCCCAATCTGGGAGTCCGGCTTTAATAAACGGAACCACCAGCCATGAATGCAGTGGATTCCAGAACCCATTTACCGCCAGTTTAAAATTTCCTTCGAGATAGTGATGTGCTACTGCTGCATAGCCAATTCCATCAACGTCAAAATGAAATTGGTACAAAGGCCATGTAACAATAAATAAGGCAATAAAAAAAAGAATGGAAATTGACAATCGCAGTCTGTAAACTAAATTCATTACTTAAAAATAAGCTTTCTTCTGTTTTTTAAAATAGTTTGCTGGTAAAGGAAATAAATACAGGAAGGCAAATTATTTAATCACAACGTGAAAGTCGATTTTCCTCTGGATTTCTGATTTGCAGGAGCTGATGAAATCAGAAGAAGAGGAGATATTCATAAAACAAAATTGCCTGTCAGATCGTGAATATATTTCAATTCATTTTCAGACAGGCAACTTAAATAATTCTACGGTTCCTTGGTGTTTGATGGTTTTCTTTGGTACGAATTCAATTTTAGGATGTAAGAACCGGATTTTTCTTTTTTTCAAAGTATTCCCCTTTCGGGTGGATAAAAAGAAAAAAAGATCTGGATTTCAAAGGATATGAAATTGGATTTCTTGGTTTTTTTAATAGGATCCAGATCTTTTTTAAAAGCCTTTCATTGGTCTCTTGGTATTCCGTTACAGATGAATC